>CAZLBQ010000186.1:0-10898 GCA_964557745.1 uncultured Anaerolineales bacterium | reverse complement strand
CATCAAGTTCCTCCAGTTGCTCGGCATGGAACTGGAGCCGGCTCAGCCGGCGACGGCTCATCTGACCTTCGTCCCGCGCGCCGGCGGGCCAGGGGGGTCGATTCCGGCGCGGACCCGCGTGGATGCCCAATCCCCCGCCAGCGACCGCCCGGTCATCTTCGAGACGACCGAGGGTATGGACCTGATTAGCCAACCCCTGGTCGCCGTCAAGGTCTACAGCAATGGCGTCTTCGAGAACGTGAGCGATGACAACGCCGGCTCAGGCCGCCCCTATCCGCCGTTGAGCTGGACGCCCCAGCCCGACAGCGCCCTGTACCTGGGGTTCGATGCTCAGAAACCGCCCGCCAACGGGCGGCCCTTCCCCCAGCAGATGCGCTTCCGTGTTTTCCTGCCGCCCGACCCGTCGCCCCAGCCGACGGTGAGTTGCGCCGACCTGTCGACGCTGCCCACGCCGCCCGTCACCCTCGTCTGGGAATACAAGCCGTCCGCCACCGCGCCGCGCTGGCGCGCCCTCAACGTGTTCAAGGATGAGAGCGTGGCCTTTACCCGCGAGGGCTACATTGTCGTCGCCGGTCCGCCGGCCATCGAGCCGACGAGGGAAGCCCGCCTCGACACGCCCTGTTACTGGCTGCGCTGCCGCCTGGCTGGCGGCGTGTATCCCGCCGGCCAGACGCCCCTCATCGAGTTCATTCGCCCCAACGTGGTACCGGTTGAGAACCTGACTACGGTGCGCGAGGAGTTTCTGGCGGTCGGCACGGGCGAACCAGCCCAGGTTGTCACGGTGGCTCACGGGCCGGTGCAGCCCGACTCACTGGAAGTCTGGATTGAAGGGCGGGCGGTCCCCGGCGAACTGTGGACGCGGCGCGACGACTTCCTGGCCTCCGGCCCCGACGACGCCCACTACGTCCTGAACGCCACGCGGGGCGAGATTCGCTTTGGCGACGGCGACCACGGGCGCATCCCCGCCGCCGGCGCCGATATCACCGCCCGCCAGTACCGCTATGGCGGTGGCGCGCTGGGCAATGTCGATGCAGGTCTCGTCGCCACGCCGCGCCCGCGCCCGCCGGGCGTCGAGCAGGTACTCAACGAGCGCCGCGCCGTCGGCGGCCGCGATGAGCAGTCCCTCGACGACTTGAAGCAGCAAGCGCCCACCCGCCTGCGTAACCGTGACCGCGCCGTGACGGCCGAGGACTTCGCCACGCTGGCCCAGGCGGTGGGTGGCGTCGCCAAGGCCACTGCCCTGTCCATGACCCACCCCGACTATCCGGGCGTCGCCATGCCGGGGGCGGTGACAGTGGTGGTCGTCCCCGACAGCGACGACCTGGCCCCGCGCCCGTCTGCCGACCTCAAGGCGCGTGTCTGCCAGTACCTCGCGTCGCGGCGGCTCGTCGGCACGGAAGTCCACGTCGCCGATCCCGCCTACGTGCCCATTACCGTCCGCGCCGACGTCGAGGTCCACTCCTACGTTGCCTTCGACGCCGTCGCGGCGGCGGTCATCGACGCCCTGTTCGTCTACCTGGACCCGTTGGGCCGCCGTCGGGCCGAGCCGTCGGGCCAGCGCGGACCGGGCTGGCAGTTCGGCCAGGACTTTCACCCGACCAACCTGTACAGCGTGCTACTCGCCGTGCCGGATGTCGTCGCCGTGCCCAATTTGCGCATTATGGTGGACGGGCAACCGAGCGATGTCCAGAACCCCGTCCTGACGCCGCCCGATGGCCTGATTTGCAGCGGGCTAGACCACCACATCACGGTCAAGATGCACCAGGGTCAGTAAGAAGATCACCATGTCCTCTCAGGCTGCCTCTTTCTTTCGTCTCGATAGCCGCACCGGCTGGCGGACGGACGCCGCACTCAGCCGCGACGTCATCGCCACCGACGGCGGGCTGCGCCTGGCGGCTCGGCCCGGCGGGCCGTTCAGCCTGGCGGCCGCCGACGATAGCCTGGGCGGCCTGACCCTGCCGCGCGGCCTGGCCCTTGATGAGCAAGGCATCGTCACCCTGCTGGCGTTCGACACGGCCAGTGTCAAGCGCTACGACCCGCTCACCCAGCGCTTCAAGCCGCTGCGCCTGGAGCCGTGGGAAGGCTTCGGCGCCGAGGCAAACCTGGTAGTGGTCGTGAGCGCGCTGTACCTGGCCGACCCTGACAGCCGCCGCGTCCAGGTGTTCGACCTGACCGCACAGAGGCGTGTCGCCGTGTGGGGGCCGTTCGACGGTGACGGTCATCCCACCCCCGCTGACGCGCCCACCGCCTGGCAGCCCCAGGACATCGCCAGCCATGATGGCGTCGTCTACATCCTCGACCGCGCCTATGCTCGCATCCTACGCTATGCGCCGGATGCCCAGCGGCTGGATGTGGTGGTGGAGGCGGCTGAGGCGCGGGGACGGTGGTCACGCCTGGCCCTGGACCAGGCGGGCCGGTTCTATGTCCGCGTCGACGAGGCTGCGGCCCTGGCCGTCTTTGACTCTGCCGGGCGGCCCGAGGGCGCAGTTGTCGACGCCGGGCACCCTGTCCCGCCGACGGCGCCCCGCCAGCCGCCCGCGCAGCGCATCGATGAGGTTCGCCAGCGCTTTGCCGCGCCGTCCATCCGCATCCTGGACATCGCCGGGCAGGACCTCTTCGTGCTGCCGCCAAGCCTGATCCAGCCTTGCGCGCCGCCGCCGCTCCGCTCGGCGGAGCCACCGCCCGACCTGACCCCGTATCCCATGCTCCAGGCCGGCGGTCGGCTGTTCGACCGCGACGGCGAGCCGGCGTCTCTCGACCCTACGGCGTCGCCTGGCCCCAGCCCCTACGTCACGTGTGGGACGTGGGTCAGCGAGCCTCTCGATAGCCGCATCTATCACTGCCAGTGGCACCGCGTCCAGTTGGACGTAGGCGATCTGCCGCCGGGCGTCCACATTGAGGTGCGAACCTTCGTCGCGGACAGTCTGGACGCGCCCGCCTTGACGCCCAGCGCCTCGCTCTGCCCCGACGACACGCCGCCGGCCGGGACTTCCCTTCTCGCCAGCGAGCGCGAGGTGATGCCCCTGGCCCGCCGCGCCGGCTCGCCGCCGCGCCGCCTCGAACCACTCCACCCCCTCTCGCCCTGGCGACGCGAGGTCCGGCCGCCACGGCCCGACGGCGGGCGAGCTATGCCGCGCGCCCTGGCGGGGCCAGACGATGGGCGCGGCGTGGCGCAGATGCTGGCGGTGGAGGAAGCGGTGGCCCCGCCCCTCACGCCGCTGCTCCGCGACCTGACCTTCGTGGTCCAGACCGCCGTGCCGCGCGCGCTGACCACACGACGGGCCGGCGACGGCGCGCCGCCGCCGCTTACCCAACTCCGTGCGGCCCGCGTCCGACCCGGCGCGCCGGTGACGGCGGGCACGTCGGAATTCCTGGTGCAGAGCCAGCCGGGGCAATACCTGCGGCTGGAGATCACCCTCTTTGGCGACGGCGACCGGACCCCTGTCGTGCGTGGCGCGCGCGTCCACTACCCCCGCGAGTCCTACCTGACGTATCTGCCCGCCGTCTTCTCGGCCGACGAAGGCACGCGTGACTTCCTGGACCGCTTCCTGTCGGTGTTTCAAACTGAGTGGGACGACCTGGAACGTCGCGTGGCTGAGAGCGCGCGCCTCTTCGACCCGGCGGCGGTCCCCGCCGAAGCTCTGCCCTACCTGGCCGACTGGCTGGCCCTCCCCCTGGAGCAAAGGTGGGATACGGCGCAGCAGCGCCGCCTGGCCGTGGCCGCCCCGACAATCTACCCCCAGCGTGGCACCGTCCAGGGCCTCGAAGGCTACGTGCGGGTCTACTTGCGGAACCTGGCGCGCCTCGACGACCAGGATCGGATGGAGTATCCGCGCCTGGTCGAGGGCTTCCGCGAGCGGGAGTACCTGACGCTAGGGGTAGGGGAAGCGCCCGACCTGGGTTACGGGGTGAGCCTGTGGAGCCGCGACATCGTGCCCCGCTTGCAGATTGGCGCGTACGCCGCACTGGGCCAGGTCCAGCTTGTCTCGACCGGCAACCCACAATACGACGTGTTTCACGAGTTCGCCTACCGCTATCGCCTGTTCGCGCCGGCCGCCTGGGTCCGCACGGCGGAAGACGAGAGCGTGCTCCGCCGCGCTCTGGACGCCGAGACACCGGCCGGCGTGCGCTATGATCTCTGCCTGGTCGAGCCGCGTTTCCGCGTCGGCGTGCAGTCCACCGTCGGGCTGGACACGGTCATCGGTGGCTATCCCGGCCTGCGCCTCGCCTCGGCGGACGATCCGCCGCCCGCGCCGAGCCGCCCGCCGCGTGGCCGCCTCGGCTATGATACGCTCCTCGTCGGCGACGGGGCGTGAGAGTGGGATGGAGACGCCATGCCACAGCAAGAAGGGTTTGTGTCCCTTGTCACCGAACGTAATCGGTACTTTACGGGCAAATACATGGGCGCCCGCGACTTCACGGATGAGCAGGCCTACTTTGTCAGCCGCCAGCGGCTGCACAACCACCTGCTGCACGGCCAGGGCATTGTGTCTGGGCTGGCCGTAGTTCCCCATCCGGACGAGGCGTGTCGCCACACCTGGGTCGTGATTCAGAGCGGGGTGGCGTTGGACGGCCAGGGCCGCGAGGTGATTGTCGAGCGCGACATGGCCGTCGAGTTGCCCGCCGATGCCTTTCGGGGCGACGGGCGCGTGCCCCAGACGCTGCGTGAACCCCTCATGCTGGGCCTACGCTACGCTGAGGACCTGGTCGAGCATGTGCCGGCCCTGTACGCGGAGGGGACGTGCGATCCGCGCCAGCGCGAGGCCAACCGCGTGCGCGAGGTAGCGCGGGTGGAGACGTGGCCCGGCGACTGGCCGCCCCAGCCGCCCACTGAGCGCACCCTGACATCAGGCCCTGACGGCGACGTCGTCCCGCTGGCGCGCCTCTCCGCCGCCCCCAATGGCACGGGCTTGCGGATCGACCTGGCGGGCCGTCGCTATCTGCGGCCACACCTTGCCCACATCGACCGGGTCAACTGGCCGCACGGCGGCGAGATCACCTTGGCCGAGCTACGCGACGGACTGGGCGGGCGGCTCCAGGTTCACTTCGACACGCCGCTGGCCTCGGCCACGCCGGGCGTGGGCGTCAACCCGCTGACGTTCACCGTCCACTACGGCCAGCCGCTACCCACCCAGCCGCTCGTCTTTGATCCCGCCACCCCGCCGCGCCTGGTTGACGAGACACTCGCCCAGTTCGACTTCACACCCGCGCAACTGGCCGGGCCCGACAGCCTGGCGGGGCAGACGATTTACATTCGGCTCAAATGCGATTTCATTGTCGACCGTCACGGCGTCGCAGTCGATGGCGCCCACGTCGCGGGACGGCTGCCATCGGGCAACGGTATGCCGGGTGGCGACTTCGAGAGCTGGTTCCGCATCGCGCCGGAGGGCGCCGCTGAGGAGGACCACCGTGAGTAAGAGTATTAGTCTCGCCACTGTGCCGACCGCCACCGGGACGCCCCCGTCGTCGGCGCCCGCGCCGTCCGATGGCCTGGACCCATTGGTGTGGCCCCACTTCTTCCGCGGCCAACTCCTGACCGACGCCGACCTCGATACCCTGGTGAAGGCCGTGCGCGCCCAACGGCGGCTCGGTCATTTCCAAGCCGGTTGGGGCGTGGTATGCGGCCTCGGCGTCACACTGGATCCGGCGCAACCCACCGTGGTCATCGTCGGCCCCGGTTACGCCATGACCGCGTGCGGCGACGACGTCATTGTGGGGCAAGCCAAGCCCTTTGACCTGGCCGACATCCTTGCCAAGCCAGGGTTGGACGCCCCGGCCGAGCGAACGGTGGACCTCGCCATCGAATATGCCGAGGAAGAAACCGACCTCCAACCGGCGCTGGGCGGGAACGGCTGCGCGGCGGGGTCCAACTGCGAGTATAGCCGGCTGCGGGCGATCTCCCCCGTCACCGCCACCCTGGTGTCGAATCCGGACAGCGACCCCGTGCTAGACGGCGCGCTGGACTGGCATACGCAGTACGACCGCTGGCTGGACGGCGTGCGTTATTTTCACGAGTGGTTCCACCGCCAGGCCCGTAGCGCCGACGACATCAAGGCCGAGCTGCAGGACTGGCTGCGCCAGCACCCGGTGCGCCAATCCCGCCAGCTGCGTGAGCGCGTCTTGAACTGGGCGTCCGACCGGGAAGCCGACCTGACCGACCTGCTGTTCTGGCTGGCGGTGGAGAGCCGCAACGCCTTCCTGTTCGAGACTTGCCCCGGCTGCGCCGGGACTGCCCGCGTCCCCCTGGCGCGCCTCACCCTGACGTCCAGCCTTGACAACAACCAGCGCCGCTATGCCGTGGCGCGCATCGATACGTTCCCGCCCTACCGCCGTCTTCTCGGCCCGGCCGCCTGGCCGGCCCCCGTCGGTCAGATCAACCTGGCCCCGGTGGTGTGGCAGCGCTGGGAGGAAGCCCAGCGCGTGCTCACCCACCTGGGCTTGAACGCCAAACGGGTCCCCTTCACCATGCCGGCCACCCTGCTCGAACTGGAGCAGACGCTGACGCGGCGGCCGCTAGACGCCTTCGCGCGGCTTGGTGAAGACGTGATTGTCCAGGTGTACGACGCTGATCCAGCCCTCGGCCCGCGCGTCGTCGCCTTTTCGGGCGTGCTGCCGCCGCCGCGCCTGGGTCTGGCCGTCGTCAAAGACAGCCAGCCTGGCGAGTCGCGCGCCGGCTGGCCGGTCGTCTACTCGTTTGAAGTCTCCAATACCGGCGAGGCCGACCTCGTGGTGGAGCTTCAGGACGACATGTTGGGCCTGGTTGGGCGCGGCATCCTGTTGAACCCGGGCGCGATGCAGCGCATCGAGCGCGTCTACACCGTGCCGCTCGATGCGACCGGCAGTCTGACCAACACCGCCACGGTGACAGGCAAGGCCCGCGATGGGCGCACCATTACCCAGGCGTCACAGCCGCATACGTTGAAGGTCACGCCGGCGACCTTGCTGGGCCTGTTTGTCGCCAAGACCTCAGACCCGACCGAGGCGCGCGCGGGCGACACGGTCAAGTTCACGTTTGCCGTCCGCAACCTGGGCAACACCGACATGGCGATTGATGTCGAGGACAGCCAGTTCGGGACGATTGCCACGGGCGCTGTCCTGCCGGCGGGCGCTGATAAGCAGTTCGAGTACTCGTACACCGTCCCGCAGACCGTCTCCGGCGACATTCGCAACGATGTCACCGTGATCGGCCACACTGCCCAGGGCCTCACCGGCATCGCGACCGCCAGCCACACCCTCAAGGTCATCGCCCCGCCGGGTCCGCCGTTCGACCTGCTGAAGAGCGCCGAGGCAGACGTGGCGCGGCCAGGTGATAGCATCGTCTACACCTTCATCGTCCGCAACACCAGCCGGGAAGAGTGGACGACGGAGATCGAGGACGACCTCATCGGCTCCATCGCCTCGGACTGTGTCTTCAAGCCCGACGACGACATGTCGTGGTGCGTGGAGTATGAGGTGGAAGAGGACGCCAGGGGGGAGATCAAGAACACGGTGACCCTCGTCGCCGTCAACCGCGCGGGACAGTCGAAGACCATGACGGCAAGCCATACCCTGACCATCATCCCTGAAGACGACCTGACGCAGATCGAGGGTATCACTCCGGCCCGCGCCGAGGAACTGCACGAGGCTGGCATCACCACCTTTGGCGCGCTGGCCGAGACGTCAGCCGACTATCTGCAGGAGCTATTCCCGAACCTGGGCCGCGAGATTCTGCAACGCTGGATTGAGCGGGCCGAGGAACTGGCCGACATCCGGCGCTAGGACGAGGGACCATGACCGTATCCCGACCGCACTACCGCGAACGCCAGCGGCTCCAGGCCAGCGACCTGACGGACGAGCAGGCTTATCAGGTGGCGCGCCGCCGCCGCCACAACCTGGTTCAGCATCAGCCTGGCGTTGTGGAGGGTCTCGGCCTGGCCATCGACACCGACCCCCAGACGACGGGCGTGCGCCTGCATCTGCGGCCGGGGCTGGCGGTCGATGGCTACGGGCGCGAACTGGTCGTGCCGTCTGAGGTCGTGGTCCCCATGGAGCAGGTCGCGGCGCTGTTTGACGCGTCGCCCGTGCAGACCGTCACCCTCTCGCTCGTCTACGGCCGCACCGAGGCTGCGCCGAAGGATAGCGCCGGCGTGGTCGACGAGACCAGTCGGTGGTACGAAATCGCGCTGCTGCGTGTCGAGGCGGCTGACGTGGAGCTGCCAGAGGACTGGACAGCCTGGAGCGAACCCTTCGCGCCGCTGCCCCTTGACCAGGACCCCCCTGACGACACGGAGCATCCCTGGCCGGTAGGGGTGGGGCAGATCCACCGTCAGGGCGCGGGCGGACAGCCCGGCGACTACAAGCTGACAAGCGGAGGACGGCAGCCGCTAGGGGTCGTGGCGGGTGAGATGGTCAACCCCCGTGGCGACACGCGCCTGAGTCTAGGGAGTCGTGACGAGGCCGACCGCCGCCGCTTCGCCATCCGCTTCGATGATGGGACGAGCGCGCCGACCGACGCCCTCATCCTGGATGACCAGGGCGACCTGACGCTGCAGGGCCTGACCCGGCTGGAGCAGCGCGTCTGCCTCAACGGGGCGCTCGCGTTCACGCCCGCCACGCAGCCCGACCAGCCCGCGCCGTGGCAGATGTACGGCGTGAGCGCCGTGAATGATGGGCCGCCCGAGCAGCGGCGGCTCGCTCACTTGCGGTTCGAACTGCCAGCGCCGACAGCGCAGGCCGATGGGCCAGGCGGACCTCAGCCCGACCAAGTCCGCGTCGGGGCGTGGGGCAAGCTGCCGCCGCGCGACGCCAACGACAAAGAGGAACGCTGGGGCTTCCTGCCCAGCCTGGAGGTCATGCCCAAGGCAGTCAACGTGTATGGTGACTTGTGGGTGCAGGGCGCTATCGCTCAGGGACCCATCCAGGCCGACCCCAACGACCCGCGCTTCGCGGCCGCGCTTATCGAGCAGTGGAACCGGGGCATCACGGCGGCGACGACCGCTCTCGTCGGCTCCGTCAGCCATGTCTCAGGCGCGAACCTCCTGGCGATCACCATCACCCTGACGTCCGGGCTTAAGGCCGGGAGCGATGTGACCCATACCATCACCATCAAAAATCCGCCCCCGCCCGAGGATCAACTGGCGCTGCGCGCCGACGCGGTCCAGGTCCACGTAGCGGTCACCGTTGTTCCCTCCAGCGCGCCGGCGCGCGACCTCTACCGAGGCTCGATTGGCACGATCCGCACGCTGGCGGCGGGCGCCGAGCGCACCGTTGCCGGTCCCACTGTTCAACTGCCAAGTCTGGGTGAAGACACCGACTTCATCATCAGCGTGTTCGCCGTCGGCGTCACCCAACTCAACACGACGATCTTCGGCTCGGCGACCCTGGCCCAGCCGGTGCCGCAGGCATTCTGAGGCATGGAGTGGAAGGCATCATGAGCGAGGACACTCCGACCCGCGTTCGCTACTTCGACCACCAGGTCTTGCGCCTGCAGGAGTTCACCACTGAGCAGGCCTATCACGTCGGCATGCGCCGCCGCCACAACATCGCCCATCACACCTGGGGGATTGTGGTTGGCTTGCAAGCCAGCGTGGATAGCGACGGGCAGGTGACGGTCACGCCCGGCATGGCCGTCGATGGCTATGGCCGTGAGTTGGTGTTACCGACACTCGCCCACCTGTCTGCCGCCTCCTTGTTCGACCGCGACACCGAGGGGCTTGATATTCTGCTGTACTACGGTGAGCAAGACTCGGATCCGGCCCCGGCTGGCTACGCCGGCTGCGCGCCGACCCAGTCCACCCGCTGGCAGGAACGCGTCGATCTACGCCTCGAAGCCGCCGCACCCGCCACCGGCGCCCCCTGGCGGCCCGCCAACGTCCCCGACGTGGACCTGAACTATGGCCCGAGCCGATCCCAGCCCGTGCCTGTTAGCCAGCGCTGGCCCGTGCCGCTGGGTACCGTCCGCCGCGCGCGCACCACTGCGGGCGCCGGCTACCAGTACAGTATCGACGACACAGCCCGCCTCTACACCGGCCTACGCAGCGCGCGGATGCAATCCCCGGCTGGGGATACTATCCAATTGGGCAGAACGCGCAGCGCCGACGCGCGCCGCTTCGCCGTCTTCCTGACGCAGGCGCCGTCTGCCCTCTCCACTGAGACAGCGTCGGCGGTGGGCGACTCGCCTCAGTTGGAAGTCACCCGCACGGGCAAGGGGACTGAAGTCATCGTGCGCGGCGACACGCAGCTCGACGGCCATGTGCAACTCATGGGCAGTGCCCTGGAGTTTGACGTCGGCGCGGTGCGCCGTCCCCAGGCGGAGTGGCAGATCTACCGAAGCGACCAGGGCCAGGCCCTGCACATCGAGTTTCCCGGCCTGCCCGAGGGCGTGACAACAGCCACCAAACAAGTTGTGATTGGCACGCGCAACCCGAAAACGGGCGTCTTCGAGCCGTGTCTCACCATCGCCAACGACAAGTCGGTCACGGTGCATGGCGACTTGCATGTTGATGGCGGGACTCGAGACAAGAACGGGGTCAGCATCCCGACCGGCTCCTTGGTGAACTGCCCACCGTAGGCGACCGCCCCGACCAGCTTGCCGGCCACGTAGACGGGGCTGCCGCTCATTCCTGCTATTATCCCGGTCTCGCGGGTGTTGATCGGGCCGCCACCGATTCTCACGAGTATCAGGTCCTTGCCGGTGTTGACCTGCTTGAGCACTCCCAGTATCTCGACATCGAACTTCTCGATCTTGGTCCCGTGGAACACGGTAAGCCCATATCCGCGCATTCCTCTTCGGACCTGCGAGACCGGCATGATCTGCCTGGCGTCCTCAGGTGAGACCCCCGGCAGAGCCGCGGCCAGGCACGCGTCACACAGTGACCAGAACGCCAGCACGGCGATAACGGCGAGTAAGCTCAAGGTGC
>CAZLBQ010000185.1:0-10936 GCA_964557745.1 uncultured Anaerolineales bacterium | reverse complement strand
TGCGCAGACATCAGGGTCTCCTTTGCGTTAAGGGTTTCGAATTGGGTCGGGGAGCACGTCGCTGTCGTCCAGGAACTCGACAGGCGCGGCATCTTGACCATACTCCCACATCATCGAGAAAAACCAGATGCCGCTCTCGCCGATGCAGAAGTCGGCCGGCGTAAAGGTCAGCTTCGAGTCAAGCGGAGGCTCGGGCTGCTCAGGATGATACTCAGCTTGCCAACCGAACACCTCGCCCTGCCACTCCTCTCCTAGGGCGTGGAGTGCCTGGGAGAACAAGCGAATCTGGTCCAGACGAACGTTTGTCATTGCTACTATACGATGTTATCCCGCTTTTCAAGATTGTGACGCGCGCACAGCAGCTGTACATTGGCTGGAGTTAAGGATGAACCACCTCGTGAATAGGGAAGAATGTGATCAAAGTGCAGCTCATCAGTGGCTCCACAGACTACGCATCTTCCTCCATCTCTCTTCCACACCTCCAATTTTACCCAAGTAGGAATGATCCGCCGCCGCTCAGTAATGTTCAGCGCTGTAGAGCGCCGGCCCTCTTCCTCTGGTACTGCGACAAGTTTGAACTTGAAAACGCTCCGCTGAGCATCTCGCTCCCGCCACGAGTCAACAAGATGGAAGAGACCATTGTAGGCCCAAATCCCGCTCCGGATCTTCTCGTATACTCTTACCCGCTCTGGCGAGCGCTTCTCTCTCTTGTACTCTTGAGCCGCGAGGTGAAACTTGCCGTTTTCTGTCAATGTCCCCGTACTCGTCCGTTCCGGCTGATCGATGAGTTTCGGGTCGGGCGTCTCAGCACTTCGGGGCTCGTCATGGCCTTCATAGATGAGAACCGTTCCGTCTTCCTCGAACCGGTCTCGGTAGGGAGCATTGCGTTGGACAGACATCAAGATGACAGAGTACCCCTCTCCGAGGCGATAATTCATGCCTCGCTGGAGACTTGCTCCCTCACGACGGCACATTTCAAGGTAGCTGACAATATTATCCGTCATCCTGATCAACCTGATGCCATGTCCCATTACTGCACAGGATTCTACGGCCTGTTTCTCCATTCGTCAACTGGCGCCATCGGTGTGCCGCTACAGGAGGGAAGTAATCCATACCAGGAACTTATTCGTCATCGCCCCAAACTCCGCTAGGGGCGCGCCGAGGTCGAGGCCGAGGCTGTGGACCGTGACGCCGCTCGTGCGGACGACGAGAGGTGAGGTGTCGGTCGGGGCGGGGTAGACGAGCGCGCCGTGCGCCGCGCCGAGGGCCTGGCAGTAGGTGAGGAGTTGGTACAGGTCAGCAGGGTCCGGCGGGCCGGGCGTCTTGTACTTGGTATCGAGAACGAGCGGGCGTCGGCCGGGGCGCTCGACAACCACGTCGGGCCGCAGGGGAACCTGGGCGGCCTGGTCGAGGGGCATGGCTCGCTGGACGGTCACGCGGGCGTCGGTGAGGCTGTCGCGGACGAGGCAGGCGACGAACGTCTCGAACAAGCGCGCCATGTCGAGCCAGAAGGCGGGGAAGGGACGCGGGCCGACGGCCAGGGCGGGCGTCACACCGGCGAGCAGCCACCGCGCCAGGGTCAGGGCGGGCGCGGCGTCGGCTTCGAGGCGCGTTGGCTCAAGTTGGTCGATGGCGGCAGCGGGGAGGTCGACGTCACTGACTTCGTTGAGCAAGTGGCGGGCGTGGTCGAGGCGGGAGTGGAGTTGCCGTAGCCGAGCAGCCACCTTCCCTTGCGGCGGCGGGGACGAGAGAGAAGGCAAGACTTCCACCGCGACGCGGCAGGCCTGCTTGAGCGCCTGGTTTAACGGGGTGTCGGCGCTCCACTCGTCGCGGCGGGTGATGGGGAGGTGTCGGCGGGTCGCCGGCTGACGCAAGGTCGGCGTGAGCAGCAGCTTGCCGCGCACGAAGGGCGACGCCTCGGTCAACGTGAGGGGGCGGCGGCAGAGGCCGCGCGCCAGGTACGCGTGGAGCGCCTGGGTGTAGAGATCGACCAGCCCCAGCAGTACCAGGTCTCCGTCGTCATGGCCCGTCTCCGACAGGTTGGGCTCGATGGTCAGATGAGGCGCACCCGCTGTGCGCGCCAGCATGGCGAACAGATTGGCGACGGGCGTCTTAGGCTGGATGACCAGTACGCGGCGCGGGAGGGGGACGCGCCCGACCATCGAGCGCGCCGTGAGGGCATAGTGGCCCGGCTCCCAGCCGGGCGCGACATCGACCAGCCCTGTCTGGCGCAGCAAGCTGACCTCGTCGGCGTCCAGGCCAATGCCGTCGCGACGGCTGTTCTCGACCAGGACGATGTCATCCCTCACGCCGTCTCCTGGCCCGTGTCATCGGTGGCTGCGGTCTTTATCTGCGTCGCCGCAAGGGCCACCGCGGGCACGAACTGGGCGGCGAGACGGTCGTACGCCGCCAGTCGCTCCGGGTGGGCGTAGAAAATCTCGCCCAGTGTCGGGCGGATGGCAAAGATCCAGGCGCGCGCGACGGCAGCCGCGTCCAGGTCGGGGCGCATGAAGTAGCTGTGGCCGATGTAGAAGTCGGGGTTGACGCCGTCCTCGGCTAGCTGCGCATTGAGCGCGGCCAAAAAGTCCGCCGCCCATAGGGGTGCGGGCGGGCGGGCGGCGAGGTAGCGGCGCAGCAGGTCGACGTCGGGGGCGAAGGCGACGAAGGCGAAGCGGCGGCGCAGGGCGTGGTCGAGGAGGGCGACGGCACGGTCGGCGCTGTTCATTGTGCCAATGAGCAGCAGGTTGGCAGGGACGGTCAACGGCTCGCCGGAGTAGGGGAGGGTGATGGGCTGGCCGCGATACTCCAGCGCGTACAGCAACTCGCCAAAGACGTGGGGCAGGTTGGCGCGGTTGATCTCGTCAATGACCAGGACGATGATGCGCTGGGGGGCGCGTTCGGCCGCGCGGCACAGACGTTGAAACAGGCCGGCCTGGACGCCGTAGCTCAGCCCGCCCTCGTCGCCGACCTGGGGGCGGATGCCCTCGATGAACTCCTCGTAGGAGTAGGCGGGGTGGAACTGGACGACGTGCACTTCGCCATCGGGCGCGGCCAGGGCTTGCGCTAGTTGACGCGCGACATACGTCTTGCCCGTTCCGGGCGGGCCGTGAAAGATGGCCTGGCGGCGTTCCAGGAGCAGGTCACGGAGTTGGGCCAGCCGCGCTTCCGGCAGCCAGGTCGCGGCAGCGGCATCGGCCAGGGTATAGACGGCGTCGGGGGCGGCCAGTTCCGTGTCCGCCGCGGCGGGCCACTCGAAGTCGTCGCTGACGCTCGCAACGGTGTAGGGGGCAGTCTCTTCGCTAATGGTGAGGGGTGGGGGCAGCGTCGTTTCGAGGTCAAGCGCCTGGTCGCGCAGGTCGTCGGCGCCCGCGCCCCGCGTCACGAAGTCCATAAAGTGGTCGACCTCAAACAGGTCCAGGTCGAGGCGCAGGCTCGCCAGGTCCAGGCAGGCGGATTGGATGGCGGTATACCTCGCGCCAGGGCTATCCGACGCCTTCCAGCGTTGCATCCCCAAAGCGCGCAGCCCCGCTTCGGTGCGGTTATTCCAAAGCGGGTTACGTGTCGGGTCGAGGGCCTGGAACAAGGGGCTGAAGAAGCTCTTGCCGAGGCCGGGCTGGTACAGGGGCGAGCGGGGGTGGAGGACGACATCGACGCGCTCTTCGAGACTCAGGTCGGGGTCGAGCAGTTGGAGGAGCGCCTGGCGCAGGCGGTTGGGGGCTTCCTCGACGGCGCGATAGCGCAGCGGGATGGTAACAACTTCCTTGTAGTAGGCCGTCAGCGCCGCGACCAGCGCCGCGTCGGAGGCGTTCTCCAGGAAGTCGGCGTTGAAGAAGCTCTGGCGGATGACGCCGACACGTTCGCGCGCCTTGAGCGTCCAGCCGCTCAGGTGCGCGCCTTGCTCGAAGTAGTCCTCCACCAGAGCGCTCAGTTGGTCATCGGACAGCCGCGACGAGCGAGACACGCCGTTCACCCTCCCTTCACCCGTTTAGATTCTAGACCAGATGTTTGGGATGGGCAAGCAGGCCGTGCCCTGCGGCCGCTGACAGTCGTTGGCGCGCGGGGTCCATGTGTGCTACTATCTACCAGGCTACCGATAGCACTCCAACAGCCCGAAACGATGGTATCATGGACCCCGAGGTCGCTCTCAAAATCGGCGTGCTGGCCGAGGATCACCTCAGCGGCGCGACGGCGCTCGCCCAGCAGGCCGCCGAGGCCTTCGTCCTGGCCGCCGAGTTGAGCCGCGCGCCGGGCGTGGCGCAGTTCATGGCCGACATGGCGGAAGTCGGACACGTGCTCATGGCGGCCCAACCGGCCATGGCCTCCTTCTTCACGCTGGCGAACACTGTCCTCCAGGCCGCCGAGCGCGCCCCGCTCGAAGCCAAGCGCGCCGCCGTCCAGGCCACAGCGCGGGGCTTCGCCGCCCAGGTGGCGCGGCGCGGGGCGAAGCTGGCGGAGGCCTGTCTGCCTCTCATCCCTGAGAACGCAAGTGTCATCACGCTGTCCGCTAGTTCGGCGGTGGAGGGAGCGCTGCGGCGTGCGCATGACGCGGGCCGTCTCGCACGTGTCATCTGCTCTGAGTCACGACCGCTCAACGAAGGTGTCGGGCTGGCGGAGCGCCTCGGCGCGGTGGGCATCCCCGTGTTCCTGACTACCGATGCCGCACTGCCCAGCCTCGTCCGCCAGGCATCGCTGGTCCTGGTTGGGGCCGACACCGTCGCCCCGCTGGGCGTCGTCAACAAGGCGGGCACGTACCCGCTGGCGCTGACAGCGCGCCGCGCCGGCATTCCGGTCGTCGCGCTTGCCGGGTCAGAGAAGTTTCTGCCGCCCGGTATCGCCGAGGCTGCGACACTGACAGGCGAGGAGCGCCCGCCTGACGAGGTGCTGGCGCCGGTTCCGGTGGGTATCACCGTGATCAATCGGGCCTTTGACTTGACGCCCCTCGACCTGATCACGCAGGCCGTCACCGAGCGGGGCACGCTTGGCGCGGCTGAGGTCGAGGTAGTGTGCCAGAGCATCGCCGTCCATCCCCTACTGATGACATAATGCGGTTGGAGAGTATATGACGCAGGTTGAGATAATCGCCGTCGGCAACGAGGTTCTGATTGGCGATGTCCTGGATAGCAATTCGAACTGGCTGGCGCGCCAGGTGACGCAGCGCGGGGGTACGATGCGACGCGTGACAACGATTCCCGATGAGGTCGAGACGATTGCCCAGGTCGTGCGCGACGCCCTAGCGCGGCAATCGGACCTGATCTTCTGCACCGGCGGCCTGGGACCGACCGCCGACGACTTGACCCTGGCCGGTATTGCGGCAGCGCTGGGCCTGCCGCTGGCGGAGAACGCCGCCGCTGTGGACATGGTTGCCCGCCGCTACAATGAGCTGGCCGAGCAGGGCTATGTCCAGCCTGGCCTGACCGACGCGCGGCGCAAGATGGCGCGGCTGCCCCAGGGCGCGACGCCGCTCTGGAACTCGGTGGGCGGCGCGCCAGGGGTCCGGGTCGATAGCGGGCCGACGGCCATCGTCGCCCTGCCGGGCGTGCCACAAGAGATGAAGGCCATCTTCCTGGAGAGCCTGACCGACTTGCTGGACGAGCGGCTGCCGATGGCCCACGCCGAGCGGTCGGGGCGAGCCGTCATCCAGGACGACTCGCTCCTCGCGCCGCACCACCAGCGCGTGAGCCAGGCCCACCCCGATGTCTACGTCAAGACGCGGGTCGAGGTGTTCGGCGCGTCGGATGCCATCCGCGTCACCTTCTCAGCGGCCGCGCCGACGCAGGCGCAGGCCCAGGCGCGGGTGGACGCGGCCTTCGCCGATATGCAGGCGGCGCTGGCAGGCGCGGGCATCTCGTTCGAGGCCGAGTGACGATGACGGAGCCTACGGGAGCGATCACCACGCGCGGGTCGCGCCAGGCGCTCGGCTATGCCCTGGCTGCCGCCGTGGTCAGCCTGGTCCTGTGGAACGTCCCCATCGCCAACCTGGTCCTCTACCCGCTACGCATCCTCGTCACGCTCATCCACGAGGGCGGCCACGCCCTGGCGACGGTCGTCACGGGCGGCGCGGTGCAGGGCATGGCGGTGAACCCCGACGGGTCCGGCGTGACGTACTCGGCGGGCGGCTGGGGCATCCTCATCGCGCCGGCGGGCTACCTGGGCGCGGCGGCGTTTGGCGCTGTCCTGCTCTGGCTGTTGCAAGGCTCGCGGGCCGGGCGGCGCGCCCTGTACCTCACCGCGGGTGTCGCCGCCGTGATTACCGTGCTCTTCGTCCGCAACCTGTTTGGCCTGGGGGCGGGTCTCGGCCTCACGCTGGCGCTGGCCGCCGCGGCTCGCTATCTGCCCCCTCTCGCCGCCCTGTTCCTGTCGGCGTTCCTGGCCGTGCAATTCATCCTCAACGCCTTCCTCGACCTCATCAACCGGACCTTCAGCAGCGGCTTCTTCGCCATCGGCCACAATGACGCTGTCCTCATGGCGCGTCTCATCACGCTGCCGCCCATCGTCTGGGCGCTGCTGTGGGCGATCCTGGCCGCGCTGCTCGTGGTGTGGCTAGCGCGTGCCCTGTGGCGCGGTGCGACGCGCTGACGTGGCTACCGAGGTTGGACGGCCAGGGCAGGCGTATTTATAATACAGACGCTCGCCGTCCATTCTCTCCCAGCGGAGTCGTGTATGTCCCTGCACCCCTCGACGTTCTCCATCGTCGCGTATGATTTTGACAACGGCGACCTGGGCGTGGCCGTCGCCTCCAAGTTCCTGGCCGTCGGCGCGGTTGTACCCTGGGCGCAGGCGGGCGTCGGGGCCGTCGCGACCCAGTCCTACGCCAACACGAGTTTTGGCCCGGAGGGGCTGGCGCGGCTGGCCGCTGGGGAGACGGCGCAGGCCGCCCTCGACACGCTGCTCCAGCCCGACACCGAGCGCGCCAAGCGCCAGGTGGGCATCGTCGACGCGCGGGGGAACGCGGCGACCTACACCGGGGCGGAGTGCCACGCCTGGGCAGGCGGGCGGACGGGTGTGGGCTACGCGTGCCAGGG
The DNA here is from genome assembly GCA_964557745.1 of uncultured Anaerolineales bacterium. GTDB lineage: Bacteria > Chloroflexota > Anaerolineae > Epilineales > JAHCIE01 > JAHCIE01. The sequence continues at coordinate 3,914 of CAZLBQ010000185.1, read as the reverse complement.
CAACATCCTGACGGGGCAGGCTGTGGTCGACGCCATGGCGATGACGTTCGAGAGCACGGACGGCCCGCTGGCCGAGCGGCTACTGACGGCCCTGGCGGCGGGCCAGGCGGCGGGCGGCGACTCACGCGGCCAGCAGTCGGCGGCGCTGCTCGTCGTCCGCGCTCAGGGTGGCTACGCGGGCTTCAACGACCGTTACCTTGACCTGCGCGTCGACGACCACGCGACGCCCATTGACGAGTTGCGCCGCCTGCTGACCCTGCACAGCCTGTACTTCACGCGCCCGCGCGCCCAGGACGTGCTGCCCCTCGACACGGCGATGGTCCACGACCTCCAGGCGATCCTGCAGCGCACTGGCTACCTCGACCGCGCGCCCACCGGCGTCTACGACGAGGCGACGCGGGACGCCCTGCGCGCCCTGTGCGGCGTCGAGAACCTGGAGGAGCGCTGGCGCGACGGCGCGGAGATCGACCGCGTCGTGCTGGACTACCTGAAGCGCAAGTTCGCTCAGTGAATTGCCCTCCTGCTTGGTAAAGGCATGCTTTCACAGCGACAATGCAGGAGGCATGGATGAAATGGATAGGCCTCATGGCACAGCAAGCTGCTCTCCTTCCCATCTTCGACATGCCCGAGATTGCCAAGGCATTCGCGCCTGAACAATCTATCATCCTCCACGTGGGAGAGACTGGCGCCTTTCTCAAGACAATCCCGAACGAGAGCATCCAACTCATTGTCACGTCACCGCCCTACAACATTGGTAAGCAGTACGAAGTGCGCCGGGCTATCGATGATTATCTTGCTGAGCAAGACGCCATCATTGACGATCTCGTGCGCGTCCTCACGCCGACCGGCAGTTTATGCTGGCAAGTCGGCAATTATGTTGAAGACGCTGAGGTCTATCCCCTCGACATCTTTTTCTATCATCAGTTCAAGCGACGTGGTCTCAAGCTGAGAAACAGGATTATATGGCATTTCGAGCATGGGCTACATGCTTCTAAGCGCCTATCCGGTCGGTACGAGACGATTCTCTGGTTTACCAAAGGCGATCACTATACGTTCAACTTGGACGCCATCCGTGTGCCCTCGAAGTACCCAGGGAAACGGCACTTCAAAGGGCCGAACAAAGGGCTACCATCGGGGAATCCTTTGGGCAAGAACCCTTCCGATCTGTGGGACTTCGTGGCCCAGGAATGGGATATTCCGAACGTCAAGGCCAATCACCCTGAGAAGACGATTCACCCTTGCCAGTTTCCCATTGAATTGGTCGAACGGTGTGTCCTGGCCCTCACCAATGAGGGCGATTGGGTTCTCGATCCTTATTGTGGTGTTGGCTCCTCGCTTATCGCGGGAGCGAAGCACAATCGACGTGTCGCTGGATGCGACAAAGAGAGTGACTACATCGAGGTCGCGCGGGAGCGCCTCACCGATTTCTTCGCGGGCCGGCTCAAAATGCGGCCTCTCGGCAAGCCCGTGCACACGCCCACTGGACGGGAGAAAGTGAGCCAGGTTCCTGCTGAGTGGAAAGAGAACGGCTCATGATCATTGCTGGTGAGTACTATCTCGACGTGTATCGGCCAAAGCGGGCTATCCGCAGCACGCGAGCGATGGACTTCGTCAAGGATAAGCTGGGCGTCGAGGTTCAATTTGGCAAATACGCGTTCATGGTCTACAACGTATGCGCCAAGATGACGATCTTTCATCGGCTTGGCGTTATCGATGCAGGGATCGAGATCGTGCCGGTCCGTGAGTTTGCCAAGAATATGTCGACGGGAGTATCGTTCTTTGAACAGTTTGTGTGGGACCTTGAGAATCGTGGCGTGGCCGATATAGACATCCCCGTGCTGATTCTCGGTGTCCACCAGCCTAGCGCGCTTCAATAGCCTGAGCAAGCCATGCTTATACCCGGAATACGAATTGGGCACTATACAGACCTCGAGCGTGCTACGGGCTGCAGCGTCGTGGTGTGCGAGGCGGGGGCGGTGGCGGGGGTGGACGTGCGCGGCGCGGCCCCCGGCACCAGAGAGACCGACCTCCTGGACCCGTCCAACATGGTCCAGCGCGTCCACGCTGTCGTGTTGGCCGGCGGCAGCGCCTTCGGCCTGGCCGCCGCCGACGGCGTGGTCCGCTACCTCCACGAGCGCGGTGTCGGCTTCGAGGTCGGCGTCACGCGTGTGCCCATCGTGCCCGCCGCTGTGCTGTTCGACCTGGGGTTGGGACCGGTCGCCTGGCCCGACGCCGAGGCGGGCTACCAGGCGTGCCTCGCCGCCAGCGACAGATTACCTGCCGAGGGCAGTATCGGCGTGGGGACCGGCGCGACTATTGGCAAGGCCATGGGGCCAGGCGGCGCGGTCAAGGGCGGTATGGGCTTCGCCAGCCTGACGCTCGCCAACGACGTGACCGTCGCGGCGTTGGTGGCCGTCAACGCCTTCGGTGATGTGGTGGACCCGACAACCGGCGGCATTGTGGCGGGGGCGCGGCTGCCCGACGGCGGCTTCGCCAACGCCGTCGCCCAGCTGACGACCGGCTCGGCGCGCTCGCCGTTCGCCGGGACCAACACGACCATCGGGGTCGTGATGACCGATGCCGCGCTGACCAAGCCCCAGGCGCACGCTCTGGCGCGCGCCGCCCACGACGGACTGGCATGGGCGGTCCGCCCGGCCCATACGCAGTTTGATGGCGACACGCTGTTCGCGCTGTCGGTCGGCACACGGGATTGCCATCCGGTGGCGCTGGCGACGGGAGCAGCGGTCGTGGTCAGCCAGGCGATTGTGCGGGCGGTGCGGGCCGCGACGAGCCTGTACGGCATGCCTGCCCTCCGCGATCTCGCGCCACGCTAGGGGGAAACCCGCTATGCTGTTAGCCCTGGACATCGCCAACGTCCATATCGTCATTGGGCTGTTCGACGGGCCGCGCCTGGTCGGCCACTGGACCATCGCCACGCGCGCCGAGCGCACCGCCGACGAGTATCACGTCTTGTTGGAGAGCTTGTTCGGGATGAAGGGGATTCGGCTCAGCGACGTCGACGGTGTCGTCGTTGGCTCGGTGGTGCCGCCACTGACGGGAACGTTCCAGCAGATCGCCCAGGATTTGGGCGCGACGCCGGTCATCGTCGGGCCGACGTCTAGGACAGGGTTGCCGCTACGCATCGACAACCCGCGCGAGCTAGGTCCGGACCGCATCGCCAACGCCCTGGCCGCGATTGAGACGTATGGCACGCCCGCCATCGTCGTCGACTTCGCCACGGCGACGACCTTCGACGCCATCGACGCGGGCGGCGCGTACCTGGGGGTCGCCATCGCGCCGGGCATCGACATCGCCGCCGAGGCCCTGTTTCGCCAGACGTCGCAACTCCTGCTGGTCGAGTTGACGCCGCCGCCCTCTCCCATCGGGAGGAACACCGTCCACTCCATCCAGTCGGGGCTGGTGTACGGCTACGTGGGGCTGGTAGAGGGCATGGTGAGGCGGCTCAAGGCCGAGCTTGGCCCGCAGGCCCACGTCATCGCCACGGGCGACCGCGCGGCGCTGGTCGCGGCGCTCACGACGTGCCTCGATGTGGTGGACCCCAACCTGACGCTGGTCGGCTTGCGGCGCATCTGGGAGATGAATACCGACGCGTGAGCGGGCCGCCTACGGCGCGGCCAGTGCGCTCCGCACGCGCGACATGAGCCGGGTGAACTCGGGCTGCTCGCGCGTGTCAGGTCGACGCGGGCGGGGAAGCTCGACGGGTATCTCGGCGTGAATCGTCCCCGGGTGGGGGCTGAGGACGGCGACGCGGTCGGAGAGAAAGACGGCGTCTTTGTCCCTGACGGGGTCGGACAGGCCGGTGACGTGAAGGGCCCGCCCGGTCGGGGTGACCTCCGCTCTGCGGACGACCCACTCGGCATCCCGAATCTCCACCCTGGCGCCCGGCGCAAAGT
>CAZLBQ010000184.1:0-10941 GCA_964557745.1 uncultured Anaerolineales bacterium | reverse complement strand
TAGGAGATTTTCCCCTCGACGAGGACACTGTGGCCGGTGCTCATGCGGCGTTGAAGCCAGTCTATATCAATTCCACTGCTGCTCTCGACGCTGCCATCGCCGAGTGGTCGGCCGCGACGGAACTCGCCATCGATACCGAGTCCAACAGCCTCCACTCCTACGCCGAGCATACCTCGCTGATCCAGGTCTCGACGCGCGAGCGCGACTACCTCCTCGACCCCATTGCCCTGCCCGACCTGACGCCCCTCGCCCCGCTGCTGGCCGACCCGGCCATCGAAAAGGTCTTTCACGCCGCTGAGAACGACATCCTCGGCCTCAAGCGCGACTTCGCCGTCACCGTCCACGGCATCTTCGACACCATGCTCGCCAGCCGCATCCTGGGCATCCCCCGTGTCGGCCTGGCCGACCTGTTGCGCGAGCACTTCGGCGTCACCCTTGACAAGCGCATGCAGCGCTACGACTGGAGCACCCGCCCTCTCGACCCCGCCGCCCTGACCTACGCCGTCGAGGACACCCACTATCTGCTGGGCCTGCGCGACATTCTCTACGAGCAACTGGTGGCGCAGAACCGCTGGGAAGAGGCCAGGCAGGAGTTCGAGCGGCTAGGCCGCGCCACGCCAACGCCCCGTGTGTTCGACAGCGAGGGCTTCTGGCGCGTCAAGGGCGCCTATGAGATCCAGCCGCGCGAGCGCGCCGTCCTGCGTGAGTTGTACCGCTTTCGGGACGAGCAGGCGCGCGCCCAGGACCGCCCGCCGTTCAAGGTGCTATCCGACGCCACCCTCATCGACCTCAGCCGCGCCCAACCCAAGACTGTGGACGACCTGCGGCGGTCACAGATCCTCTCTGCTTACCAGTGGCGACGCTATGGGCCTGGCCTGGTGACGGCGATTCGGGCCGGGCAGGCTGCCCCCACTCCGCAGCGCCCCCGCGACGGCGAGCGGCCCGACGAGGCCGCCCTGGAGCGTTTCGAAGCCCTGCGCGCCTGGCGCAAGCAGGCCGGCGCGAACCACGGCGTCGACCCTGATGTCATCCTCTCCAACGCCGCGCTGTGGGCGCTGGCGCGCCAGGCCCCCTCGACCATCGAAGGCATCGCCGCGCTGGACGTGATGACCGAGTACAAACTGCAGTGCTACGGCGATGCCATCCTCCAGGTACTCTACCCCTGATCACCGTCACCGTCATCATACACAAAGACCCTAAAGGTCGACACAACCTTTAGGGTCCTTTAAGACAAGCGAAGACAGGACAGAATGATCCATCCCTGTCTCAACGGCTAACGCGAGTATATTCTCGTCCGTCTCGCAACCTACGCTCGCGCATTCACAACGCAGAGCGCGGACAGGCTAGCGAGAAGGGCGGCGGCGCGGCCGATTGACCGGCGCCGGAACGGGCACGGGACGCGGGGCGGGGCGGAATAGCTGCTCCAGGGCTTCCAGCAGGCGCTTCAACATCTCAGATTACTCCCTCTTAAACCAGTACACCCCTTTTAGACGCCGTCGCTGCGGCAATCTATACCTTACTAACGTCGAACACGCTCATTTCGCTACGGCAATAAAGCATAGTATAGGCCACGGCTTTCATTCGGGCAACTCTAGCCGGACACTTTGGCCTGTCCAGGCCGTGTCTAGCGTATAATCGATTCCATGCCTCAATGATGTGAAAATACTCACACAGCGAGTGAGGGGTTCACCACCTGCTCTCTCAGTGCGCGCCATTCTGACCGTTCTTCGCCACGCCCGCCGTGTGCCGCTCACTGCTGTAGAGCGCTACCAGTTGCGCTGCCAGGCGCGCCGGGTCGTGGCGCGTTGGGCGCGCCAGGTTGAGCAGGTCCGCCGCGACGACGGGCACGCCGTGGCGGGCCGCGGCCTCATCCGGTCCGACCTGGGTCACGCCCCACTCCGGCGGCAGGGGGACCAGGTGGTGGTTGACCAGCACTTTGTCCACCGGCAACCGCCCGATGTGGCGCTCCAGCGCCGCCAGGTAGTCGCTCAGGACATAGCCGTCGGTCTCACCCGGCTGACTGGCGACGTTGACGACGTACACCCGCAGCGCTCCGGTTTGGCGAATCGCCTCAGTCAGGCCCGGTACCAGTAGATTGGGCAGCACGCTGGTGTACAAGCTGCCGGGGCCGATAATGAGCAGGTCGGCGTCGAGGATGGCCTGTACCGCCTCAGGGTAGGCGGCCGGCGCTTCCGGCTGGAGAAAGACACGGTGGATCGCCGCGCCGCCGTGAGGCACTGCCGACTCACCGTGGACGACCTCGGCGTTGACCAGTTCCGCCGACAGCGTTACATCCTGGAGCGTCGCGGGCAGGATGCGCCCGGCCACGTTGAGGACGCGGCTCGACTCGCGCAGCGCCGACTCGAATGAGCCGGTGATACGCTGCATCGCGACGATGAACAGGTTGCCGAAGCTATGCCCGGCGATGCCGTCGCCGCCCTCGAAGCGATACTCGAAGAGCTGGGTCATGAGCGGCTCGGCCTCGGCCAGCGCCGCGATACACTGCCTGAAGTCCCCGGGCGGTGGTACGCCTAACTGGCGGCGCAGGCGGCCCGAACTCCCACCGTCATCGGCGACGGTGACAATCGCCGTGATGTTGGCGGTGTACTGCTTGAGGCCACGCAGCAAGGTCGATAGCCCCGTCCCGCCGCCAATGGCGACGATGCGCGGCCCGCGCTGCGTGCGGCGGCGGTAGAGAGCATCCAGCAGCGGCGTCCCCGTCGCCACCCGCGCCGTCGCCGCCATGAGCGACTGGTTCAGGCGCAGCAGGCCCAGGCCGATTAGTCCACCGCCCAGCGCGATAAACAGGCTGGCGCGCACGAGGCGTGGTACAAACTGGAGGGTGAGATAGTAGAGGATGGGTGGCGCGGCCTGGGTGCGGTAGAGGTAGACGAGGATATAGGCCAGGCCCAGCGCCAGACACATGACACCCAGACCAAGGACAAGCAACCAGCGCTTGACCTGCAAGCCTGGCGTGAGCCATTTGCGTAGGTCCATGAATAGGGGGTAGGGGTCAGGGGTCAGGGGTGAGAAGACGCGTGGCGTATGCTGACCACCCAAGGCTGACCGTTATCCTTGCAGGTAATCGCGTAGTTTGCGGCTGCGGACCGGGTGGCGGAGCTTGCGGAGGGCTTTCGTTTCGATCTGGCGCACCCGCTCGCGGGTCACGCCAAATGCCTGCCCTACCTCTTCCAGGGTGCGCGGCTGGCCATCGAGCAGACCAAAGCGCAGTTCGAGCACCTGGCGCTCGCGGTTCTCAAGCGTCTCCAGCAAGACCTCCATCTGCTCCTTGAGCATCTGCTGCGAGGCCGAGTCGCTGGGCATGGGGGTGATGTCGTCGGGAACGAAGTCGCCCAACTCGCTGCTGCTGTCGTCGTCGGGGCTGCCGACCGGCTCATCCAGTGAGCGCGTCTCCTGAGCCATGCGAACAATCTTCTTGACCTTAGTGGTCGCCAATTTGAGCTTGCGGTCGAGGTCGATGGGCAGCCGCTCGTCGCGCGCCATGTGCGCCTCGATGGCCTCGCGTTCCTCCGGCGTGAGGAAGCCCATGTCCATGGCGACTTCCTCCATCGTCGGATCGCGGCCCAATTCTACCGTCAGCCGCCGCGACACGCGGTAATACTTGTTGATGGTCTCGACCATGTGGGCCGGCACGCGAATGATGCGCGCCTGGTCGGCCAGGGCGCGGCTAATCGCCTGGCGGATCCACCACGTGGCGTAGGTGCTAAACTTGAAGCCCAGTTCGGGGTTGAACTTCTCGGAGGCGCGGAGTAGGCCCAGGGTGCCTTCCTGAATCAGGTCCGAGAGGGAGATGCCGCGCCCGACATACTTCTTGGCGATACTGACCACCAGGCGCAGGTTAGCCTCGGTCAGGCGGGCCTTGGCTTCGTCGCCGATGACGATGATGCGGCGCAACTCGTCCTCGTTGCCGACAGCGCCCTTGCGCAGTTGGTCACGCGCTACCTCGCCGGCCAGAATACGCTGCGCGTAGAGCTTCTCCTCATCCGACGTCAACAGCGCGACGCGCCCAATATCGCGCAGGTACATGCGCACCGGGTCATCGCCGCCGGCGTCGAGGTCGATCTGCGGTTCCGGCTCTTCCGTCTCCTTGACCAACTCGGCCAGGGCTTCCGGCGATGGCTCCTCGTCGTCGGCCACCTCGATGCCCATGTCGGTGAGCTGGACGCGCAGCGCCTCGATGCGCTCGATCTTGCGCTCGTTCTTGGGCAGCGCCTCGCGGATGTCGCGCATGGCGATGGGCTGGCCGGCGTCGAGCTTCTCCTGGAGCTTGCGCGGCAAGGGTGGCAAGTCAGACTCGGCCTCGCCCTCGCTCGCGACCGGCTCCGGCCACTCCACAGGCGGCTCCACCAGCTTTTCGAGATTCAGTTTAGACGGCTTACGCGCCATCCGTCATCTCCTACCCTATGGGAAGCTCGCTACTTCGTCACCGGTGTCGTGTTGCGTTGCACGCCGACCAGGGCGCGCCGCGTCCGTTCCAGCTCCATTGACAGATGCTGGACGCGCACGGCATAGCGGGTAAACCCCGCCTCGTCACCATCGGTCTTGGCATCAGCAAGGAGAAAGCTCAACTGAGCCAGTTCTTGCTGCCGCTGCTGTTCCCGCAGCCGCAAGAGGGTAATCAGCACTTCGCGCAACAGGGTACTCTCGCCCGGAGTGGGCCTTCCAGCGAGATACCGCCGCAGGGCCTCGATGTGGCTTTGCATCAGGTCCATGTCGGCCCCGCCATGCGCCGCCAGCATCTCAAACAGCGCCTGGTTGTCCGCCGCCGTAAAATCACCCGGCCCTACTGGGGCCATCCCTTGCTCAGTCAGCCAGGCTTGCACGTCGTCCAGCAAGGTCGGGGTCGGCAGCAGCAGGCCGAGCAGGTACTCTTCCAGTCCAAACACGCGCGGCGTGGCTCGCTGCCGAAAGTCTACTTGCGCTGGCCCTGTTTTGCCAAATCCAGCGCCGGGAACCGGGACGGGCGCGACGGGCGGCGCGCTCCGTGGCTCAGGGCTGCGCGGCAGCGGGGCGCGGGTGCGGCTCAGGCTCTGGAAGCGCTGGGTCAACTGCCGCTCGTCCACGTGGGTCAAGCGCGCCAGCCACTGGAGATAGTGGGCCTGCTCGACCGGGCCGTCCAATTCGTCACGTATTACTTGTAGGAGACGATTGACCGCCTCTTCCTTACCCACCGGCGTCGTCAGGTCGAGATCGGCCACGAGGGCCGTGAAGTAGTAGTCGGGCACGGGCTTGCTGGCCTTGACCCGCCGCTCCCACTCGGCCGGGTTCTGCTTGACCAGGTCGTCCGGGTCCAGGCCCGGCGGCAAGACACTGATGCGCAGTTCAACCTCGCGCTTCTCCACCGTACTGAGCCGCCCGCCCGGCCCGATGCCGCGCCGCTTGTGCGTCGCCACTGCCCGCGCCGCCACCTGGAGGCCGCGCAGCGTCGCCGCGTTGCCCGCGCTGTCGGCGTCGAGGGCCAGGACCAGCGTCGAGGCGAAGCGCGCCGCTAGTTGGACCTGAGCCTCGGTCAGCGCCGTCCCCAGCGACGCGACGACGTTCATGAAGCCGCGCTGGTGGAGGCTGACTACGTCCATGTAGCCCTCGACCACGACGGCCGTCCCGGTGCGGCGGATCGCCTCGCGCGCCAGGTCGATGGCGTACAGCCCGCCGCCCTTGTCGAACAGCGGCGTCTGCGGCGAGTTGAGGTACTTGGGCAGGGCGTCGCCCAGCGTCCGTCCGCCAAAGCCGATGACCCGCCCGCGCTCGTCCCGAATGGGAAAGATGAGGCGGGCGCGGAAGCGGTCGTAGTGGCCGCCGCCCTCGCGCTCGACGGCCAGCCCCGCCGCGTGGACCTCTTCGGGCTGATAGCCCCGCTGGACCAGCGTGTCCAGCAGGGCATCCCAACTGTCGAGGGCGTAGCCCAGGCCAAAGCGGTCGCGGGCCGCGTCGTCCACCTGGCGCTTCTGGAGATAGGCGCGGGCGGCCTCGGCAGCGCGCGCGTTCAGTAATTGATTGTAAAAGAATTGCGCCGCCAGGGCGTTGATGTCGAATAGGCGCTGGCGCGTCTCGTCCTCGGCTTGCTCCACCGGACTGCGCGGCTTGAGTTCGACGCCGGCCCGCTCGGCCAGCAGACGCAAGGCCCCTGAGAAGTCGGTATTCTCCGCGCGCTGGACAAAGGTGAAGATGTCGCCGCCCGTCCCGCACGCGCCGAAGCAGTGCCAGGTCTGGCGGTCCGGGTTGACGACGAACGACGGCGTCTTCTCGGCATGGAAGGGACACAGCCCCTTGTAGGTCCGGCCCGCCTTCTTCAACTGCACATAGCTACCGACCACGTCCACGATGTCTAGGCGGGCTTTGATGTCGTCAATCGTGCTCATGGTCAGGGGAAACCTATCGCGGGTGGCGAGCGCCGCGCGTCGTTGGCCTCTCGACCACTACGCGTCACTCAAGCGCGCAAAGTGTAGCACGGACCGGCCCAGGTTGCAAAGGCGATAGAGGGCACACAGGGCAACTCACAGTCTATTTTCTATACAGCTAGCCAACATTTATCCTACAAATATGGTACAAATACAGGGTCTTCAAGCGCTAACATCGCCGCTCGGTGACCGTATCGTCGCCCTGCCCAGCGCGTCTGTTCATGTAGACAGGTCGATACGTTGTCTATGGGGAAGGTGGACCTTATGCGTCTCTCGCCCGCGACGGTGCTACTCACGGTGTGCATCACTCTGACCCTGGCTCTGCTGGCCTGGCTTCAGGCGGTCGATCCTCGTCCGCCGTTGGCCCAGGCGCAGGGCGTTCTCAAGCCGGCTCAGGCGACCGAGACGCCTGGCGCGACCATCACGACGACGGCCACCTTGACCGCGACGCTGACCTTAACGCCGGTCGTGACGACCACCGCCACCACCGAGCCCAACCCCACCGCCGCGCTCTCTCCACCTCCCTCCCCTTCGCCCACAGCCGTCGCGTATCATAAGTTCCTCCCCTGGCTGGCGCGCCTGGCGCCGGACTATCCGGGCGCGCCTATCTTGAACATCACGCGGGGACGCGGTGACAAGTTCGATCTGGTCTGGACACCTGCCGATCGGGCGACCGTGTACACGCTGCTTCAGAGCGCAATGCCGGACTTTGCCCACGCCCGGGTGGTGTTTCGGCAAGGCGTGTCCGGTCCGTACTCGCACACCGTCGCCCTTGCCCCCGGCGCTTACTATTTCCGGGTCGTCGCGGCGAACTTCTATGGTCGGACCGCCAGCAACGACCAGAGTCTGCGCATCGAGGCGACGCCGACCGGTGCGCCTGTCAGTGGCATCTGGCGCTGCTGGCCGTCGCCCGCGACCCAGTGTGGCAGTCAGCCGTCGCCGACGCCACTCCCGACCTTCATCCCCACGCCTCTACCAACCGAGACAGCGGTGCGCACACCGGCCCCGACCGCGACGCGTGTCCCGACCTCGGCCACGTTGCGGTCCGTGACCATGCTCTCCGCCAGCGAGGGCTGGGCCGTTGGGGAGGGAGGTGTCATTGTCCACTTTGACGGCTCAACCTGGAGTCGCGTCCCCCATGCGGCCGAGAACTTCACGAACAACACTCGGCTCAACGCCATCAGCATGGTGTCCAGCCGCGATGGCTGGGCAGTGGGGCAGATCGGCTACGGCGTGGACGACCAGGGCCTCATCCTCCATTGGGATGGCGTCACGTGGCGCTCGGTCACAACCGACCCCCCGTCCGAACTCCAGCGAGCCAGCCTGGCCAGCGTCAGTATGCTTAGCCCTGATGATGGTTGGATTGTCGGCGGGAACCCCGGCGGCAGTCTCATCCTGCACTGGGATGGGCAGCACTGGACACGTATCGCCAGTCCTGTCGATGCCGCAGCCGATGTATACCTGAACTCGGTCACGGTCCTGCCTGGCGCAGACGGCTGGGCCGTCGGCTGGCAGGCCCAGGGCAACAACACCAGCCGGGGGATCATCCTGCGCCGCGATGGCCTGACCTGGCGGCGCTTCCCCGGCCCGGCGTTCACTATTTTGCCCGCGCTCGATGCGGTGGCGCTGGCGTCTCCCACTGACGGTTGGATTGTGTCGAGAGGCTTCGGGGAGCTTGGCAACTGGCTTCTCCATTGGGACGGCAGCGTCTGGACGCGCCAGGAACCGAGTCCGCGGCTCTTCGCCCTCGCCGTCGTCAGCCCCACCGATGTCTGGGGGGGCGGTGGTTACGACCTCTGGCACTGGGACGGGCAGACCTGGCGGGACGTCTTCCACACTGCCAGCCCCGCTACGCTGATGAGTATGGCCATGGTTTCGGCCACCGATGGCTGGGCCGTCGGTGGGGAGGGCCAGGTCCTGCACTGGGATGGACAGGCGTGGTTGACATGGCCGCCGCCGCCGCCTGTCCATAACCCCGTCGCTTCGCTGCGCGCCCTGGCCCTCCTCTCCGCCAGCGACGGCTGGGCCGTAGGCGACCAGGGCACGCTGCGCCACTGGGATGGGCAGACGTGGTCCTTCGCCGATAGCCCCGTCGCCGTCACCCTCAACGGTGTCGCCCTGGCGTCGACGGCGGACGGCTGGGCTGTCGGCGACCAGGGCATCGCCCTGCATTGGGACGGGGCGGTCTGGCAGCGGGTGCGAACCCCGGTCTCCAGCCGCCTGAACGCCGTCGCGTTGCTCTCGGCCAGCGATGGCTGGGCCGCCGGGAATGACGGCGTCATCCTGCGCTGGGATGGCGCGGCCTGGCAGCGCGTCAGCAGCCCTACCCAGACCAACCTGGCAGCGTTGAGCTTCGGGTCGGCCAGCGAGGGGTGGGCCGTTGGGAATGACGGCGTCATCCTGCGCTGGGACGGCCAGGCCTGGACGCAAGTCGCTACCACGATGAGGGCCGACATCGTGGCGGTCGCTCAGGTCGGGCCGCGTGACGCCTGGGCCTTCGGCCAGGTGTGCGGGGGCGGCTCCTTGTGTAGCGGGCTGGGCTACCATTGGGATGGCGTCCAGTGGTCGCGCGTCAACCTCCCGACCGCCGCCCCGCTGTATGACGTGGCGTTCGCGTCGCCTACCGATGGCTGGGCCGTCGGCGGGCATGGGCAAATCGCCCACTGGGACGGCGTCCGGTGGTCGCAAGAGGCCGACTCGCCGGCCTACCCACTCCCCACGCCGCTCTTCGCCAAGCGAGACGTGCGCCCGACCACCACCCTGCGTGCCGTCGCGCTGGTATCCTCGACTGAGGGCTGGGCGGTGGGCGACCAGGGCACGCTCCTCCATTGGGACGGCCAGACCTGGACCGGCACGAGCCGCCTGCCGCTACCATCTACTCCCACCTCGACGCCAACGCCGACCCCGACGCCGACACTGGCCCCTGACGTGATGCGCCTCAACGCGCTGGCCTTCCTCTCGCCCAGTGAGGGCTGGGCGGTTGGGGACGCGGGCGCGATCCTGCACTGGGATGGCGCGGCCTGGTCCCCCGTCCTCAGCCCGACTGACCTCAACCTGGCGGGCGTGGCGTTCGCGTCGCCCACCGATGGCTGGGCCGTCGGCAAGGCGGGAACGATCCTCCACTGGGATGGCCGGGTCTGGACCGTCGCGGCCTCACCCGCCGCCGGCGTCAACCTGCACGCCGTCACGCTGCGGACGGCGACGGACGGCTGGGCCGTGGGCGGCGGCCGCAGCAGCGGTAGCGGGTGCTGGGGCTACCGAGGGCGGAGCGCCGCGCCTATTGGACCGAGTTTCGGCTACACAGAGTTGAGTTGCGGCGTGATCCTGCACTGGGATGGTGAGGCGTGGCGCGACGTCGCTCCCCCAGCCAGCGGCCCCGAGCTGTTTGCCGTCACCGCCGTGTCGGCGTCGGAGGTGTGGGTGGCGGGCCAGGGCTGGCGGTACGAGGCGAACTGGGGCAGCGCCGGCAGTTACCTGTCGTGGAGCAGCATCTTGCGCTGGGACGGGGCGGGCTGGAGCGAGGTGTATCACGACGAGCGGTCGGGTCTCTCCCTCACCGCGCCTGTGTTACGCGGCATCGCGGCGTCCGCCCCATCCCAGGGCTGGGCGGTCGGCGACGGCGGGACACTGGTCGCCCGGGACGGCCAGAGTTGGCGGCAGGTGGACGGCCCCACGACGGCGGCGCTCAATGCCGTCACGTTCCCGTCCGCCGGCGCGGGCTGGGCCGTCGGCGAGCAAGGCGTCATCCTGCAGTGGGACGGCGCCGCCTGGCAGTCCGTCGCTAGCCCCGTCACGAGCTACACCAGCCTGCGCGCCGTCGCCTTCCTCGCGCCGCACGACGGGTGGGCTGTCGGCGATGGCGTGATCCTGCGCTACCAGCCGTCCGTGGCGCGCTGACGCTCGGCAGAGCGCGCCGCCCGCGCCTTGCCCGTGTTACCGCCGCAGGTTATACTTGGGGTCAAGGAGACAGGCCCATGCTCACGACCGAACCTATTGTCGAGGTTCAACCGCTCGTCCTCCACCTGCGGCCCGAAACACGGCTCACGCCGGCCCAATTCTTCGATCTCTGCCAGCTCAACGAGACGCTGGTCTTCGAACAAGAACCTGACGGCGATATTCTCATTACGCCATTGCCTGGGGCGCGTCACGGTATCATGAGTCTGGCTCTCAGCGCCCAACTGGCGGACTGGGCCAAAGTGGATGGAACAGGGGTTGTCTTCGGGGCTTTGATGGGGTTCATTCTTCCCAATGACGCCACCCGCGCTTTGGACGTTGCGTGGGTGCGTCGCTCTCGTCTTACCGCGTTGACACAGGAAGAACGAGAGAGGTTCTTGCCTTTGTGCCTGGATTTCGTAGCGGAGGTGCGCGTCGAGAGCGACGCGCTTGCCAGGCTGCAAGGGAAGATGGGGGAGTACATCGCCAACGGGGCACGGCTGGGCTGGCTGATTGACACGGTCCAGCGCCGGGTGTATGTCTACCGCCCCGACCAGCCCGTCGAGACCCTCGACGCGCCCGCCCACCT
>CAZLBQ010000183.1:2785-10981 GCA_964557745.1 uncultured Anaerolineales bacterium | reverse complement strand
GCCCTGCTCGGCGACGGCAACTTCGGCGGCCTCTATCAACGCGCCGATGACGATATGCTCACCATCTGGGAGGTCGGCGTGCGGGAGACGCGCGAGCTACTGGCCGGCGGCTGGGACTAGGAGAGAGTTATGCACATCGACTTCACTGGCAAGACGGCCATCGTCACCGGGGCGGCGCACGGGTTCGGCCGCGCCATCGCGCGCGGCTTCGCCCAGCGCGGCGCGCAGGTCTGGATCTGCGACGTGCTGGGGGCGGAACTGGAGGAAACGCAGGCGCTGTGCCGCGCCCACGGCGCGCGCTGCGAGGCGCTGGTGGTGGACGTAGGCGACGCGGCGGCGGTCTACGCTTTCGTCGGCGAGGCCCTCGACGCGGCGGGCCAGGTGGATATCCTGGTCAACAACGCGGGCGGCGTGCTGGGCCAGGTCGGTAAGCCGGTGGAGGACGTCACGCCCGACGAGTGGCGCGCCATCTTCGACGTCAACGTCAGCGGGGTGTTCTACTTCGCCCAGGCCGTTGCGCCCGCGATGAAGGAGCGCCGCTATGGGCGCATCGTCAACATCTCTAGCGGAGCGGGCCTGGGCATCAGCCTCACCGGTATCCAGGCCTACGCCGCGGCGAAGGCGGCGCAGATTGGCCTGACGCGCCAGCTCGCCCACGAGCTAGGCCCGTGGGGCATCACCGTCAACAGCATCGCGCCGGGCTTCGTGCGCTCCAATCCGAACTCCGAGAAGCAGTGGCAGTCGTACGGCGAGGAGGGCCAGCGCGCCCTGGTCGAGCGCATCGCCCTGCGCCGCCTGGGGACGCCCGACGACATCGCCCACGGTGTGCTGTTCCTCGCCTCCGACTACGCGAGCTGGCTCACCGGGCAGGTCATCGCCATCGACGGCGGAAAGTGATTGGCGATGGACGATGGACGATGGACGATGGACGATTGGCCCGTTGCCTTCTGCCTTCCGCGTGCCGCGTTCCGCCTTCTGACCACGGTTTAGTACACCGGTGTCACCCACCCCCGGTAGCGGTCCTCCCGCCCGCGCGCCACGTCGTAGTACAGGCGGCGCAGGCGGGCCGTGACTGGGCCGGCGTCGCCGCTGCCGATGGGGTAGCGGTCGACCGACACAATGGGCATCAACTCCTGGCCCGTGCCGCAGAAGAATAGTTCGTCGGCCAGGTAGAGCTCGGTGCGGTCGACGGCCCGCTCCTCCACCGGTATTCCCACCACCTCCCGCGCCAACTGTAGCAGCGTGCGGCGTGTGATGCTCTCCAGGATGTTGTTCGTCACGGCCGGCGTGACGAGCTTGCCGTCGCGCACCAGGCACACGCAGGCCCACGGCCCCTCGGCGACTTTGCCGTCGGCGTTGAGGATAATCGCGCCGTCGTAGCCGTCGAGCCGCGCCTGGTCGGAGACGAGGCGGCTGCTGAGGTAGTTGGCGTTGGACTTGACGCGCGGGGGCATGGAGTTGTCGTCGATGCGCCGCCACGAGCTGATGCCGACATTCACGTTGCGCGCGCGGTCCAGGGAGGTCGGGCGCGCCGTGGCGTACATGACGATTTCGAGGTGCGACGGGTCGGGCGCGGCCCAACTGTCGCCGGGGAGGGGCGCGTAGGTTGCCACCGGGCGGATGTAGACATCTTCGCGCTGCCCGTTGCGGCGGACGAGATCGACGGCCGCGGCCGCGAGGTCTTGGGATGTAAAGCGCGGCTGCATGCGCAGCACCTTCATCGAGTCGGCGAAGCGGCGCAGGTGGTCGTCCAGGCGAAAGATGGTCACCTGCTGGTCGTCGGCGTCCCAGTAGCCGCGGATACCTTCGTAGACGGCGGTGACCGACAGCAGGCTGCGCGCGTCCGTAATGTGGATGGTGGCGGACTCCCACGGCACAAACTCGCCGTTGAGCCAGAGATAAGGGGGATGATTAGGCATTAACTTCTCCTTGAGGAGCGCATTTTTGAGGGTACTGCTGGCAGTAGGGTGTGAAGCCGGGGAAGTGACTCCGGTTACGCGCGACCCAGGCGTAGACGGCGTCCTGCCAGCGGCGCAGCGCCGGTATCTCGTCCAGCCGCAGCAGCCACGGCCAGCCCAACGCGTAGGCCAGCGCGGCGTCGATGGCGCCCGCGCCCCGATAGCGGGTCCGCCGCGCGTCGATGGCCCAGGCGGCCTGCTCGGCGTCGGCGTAGGTAATGCCGACGACAGCAGGCGCGCCCGGCTGCTGGAAGGGAATCGCCCACACCCGGTGGTGGCGGTCGAGGCGCTTCACGAGCGCCATACTGAGGGTTCAGAAGTCTCAGGTACCGTCGAAGAGGAGGGTCAGCGGGGGATGGAGACGCATCTCAATCGCTCATCGGGAGGATGACACGGAAGGTACTGCCCTGACCCTCGACGCTCTCGACGTCCACCATGCCGCCGTGGAGGTCCACAATCTGTTTCACGACGTACAGGCCAATGCCCATCCCGCTCGTGCCCACCTGGACGTTTTCGGCGCGGTAGAAGCGCTGGAACAAGCGGGCCATGGCCGCAGCCGGGATACCGACGCCCTCGTCGCGCACCGCCAGGCAGACATCCCGCTCGCGCCGCTCGACACGCACCTCTACGGGCCGGTCAGCCGAACTATACTTGACCGCATTCTGCAGCAGGTTGAGCAACACCTGCTCCAGTCGCAACTCGTCTCCCTCAATCTCGACCGGGGCGTCGGGGAGATTCAGAATCACCTGGCGTTCGCCGAGGGTCGGCCGAAACTCGGCCACCACCCGCTCCGCCAGCCGACACAAGTCCAGGGGCGCGCGCTGGATGCTCAACTGCCCACTCTGGATGCGGGATACGTCGAGCAGGGCGGCGATCATATCGTTGAGCCGCCGCGCCTGGGCCACGAGGATCGCCAGCGATTGGCGGTCGCGCTCATGGAGGGCGTATGTCTGCGTCGCCCGCCGCTGGAAGAGTTGGGCGTGACCCAGCAAGGAGGTCAGCGGCGTCTTCAACTCGTGGGCCGCCAGCGACAGGAAGTGATCGCGGACGGCGACCGCCTCCTGCGCCTGGCGGTACAACTGGGCGTGCTCGATGGCGAGGCCGCACCGCTCGCCCAACTCGCGCGCCAGGTCCAGGTCCAGCTCGGTGAAGCGCCGCCTCGTCTCGGTGATCTGAAACTGCATCACGCCCACAATCCGCCCCTGGGCCTGCAGGGGGACGCCGATGTACGAGCGCGGCCCGACGGCTTCCAGCAGCGCGCGCTGTTCAGGTGTCAGATGGAGCGCCGCGAAGGTCTCGGGGGTCACCACTGAGATCAGCTCGGCCTCGCCGGTGCGAATGATGCGGGAGATGCCAACGTCGCCGATGGGTTGCGGGCCACGGAGCCGATGAAGCTCACGCATGCGCGCTTCTTTATCGGGGCGGACGTGGGCGACTTCGATACGCTGCACCCGATCATCGTCCACCAGATAGACCACGCCCATGTCGGCGAAGTCGGGGACTGCCAGGCGGGTGATGTTCGCCAGGGTCCGCTCGTAGTCCAGGGAGGAGGCCAGGATGTGGCTCGCCTGGTCGAGGAATGTGCGCCGCCACTCGGTGCGCTTCCGCTCGGTGATGTCCACCACGACCAGGCCGACGCCGGTCACCTCCCCGGCTGGCAGGCGGACCGGGTAGTAGCTGGCGAGCCAGGTATGCAACTGATCAGGGTCGGCCCGCGTCTCGCCCGTCACCTCCAGGTCGATGATGGGGATGCCGCTCTCGACCACCTGCTTGAACAACGGCTCGAGGGCGTCGGCCAGCGTTGGCAGCAGTTCGCGCACCGAGTGGCCCAGGTGCGCCGCCGGCGACAGGCCGTTCATGGCGGCCAGGGCGTCGTTGACGTGGATATAGCGCCAGTCGTTGTCCAGGATGCCCAGGCCAACCGGCGCCGTCGTCAGCACCGTGTCCAACCAGGCGAGAGCCTTGGTCGTCTCGACGCGCGCCCGCTGCTCGGCCCGATACAGACGGGCATTCTCAATCGCCAGGGCAAAGCGGTCGGCTAGTTCCTGGGCGAACCGCACGTCACTGTCGTGGAAGCGCCGTGCCGACTCGGTGATGACGAACTGCATCGCCCCCAACGTTCGCCCGTGGCTGCACAGCGCGACGGTCAGGTACGATTGTGGCCCCAGCCGACTGATCATGTCGAGGTGACGCTCATCGCGTACTGCCGGCCAGTCTTCGGGCGCAGGAAACTGGCTCACCAGCCAGGGTTCGCCGGTTCGGATGACACCGCCGAGTCCAAACGCGGCCGCGGGGTCAGGAGGATAGAGGCGCAGCATGTCACGCGCGAGTTGCGTCTTGTCCGGTAGGACGTGCGTCACTTCGATGTGTTCAATGCCGCCTTCGTCGTTCAGGAGATAGGCGATACACTCGTCGGCCAGGCGGGGCACGACGAGATGTACGCTGTTCGCCAGTGTCGTCTCGTAGTCGAGGGAGGTGGCCAGCAGGTGGCTGGCTTCGGCGAGGAGGAGTCGCTCGTTCTCGGCGCGCTTGCGCTCTGTGATGTCAAGCACGACGATGCCCAGGCCCAGGACCGAGCGGTCGGCAGCAAAGACGGGGTAATAGCTGACCAGGGCATGGCGAATCTCGCCACCGGGGACCGGCCCCGTCATTTCCTGGTCGATGAGCGGAACGCCAGTCTCCAGCACGCGCCGCCAATGGGGTTCCCAGACATCGGCCAGGTGTGGGAAGAGTTCGCGTACCGTGCGGCCGATGTGGGCCGCGACGGCGAGGCCGTTCATGGCGGCCAGGGCGTCGTTGATGCGCACGTAGCGGAAGTCGCGGTCGACAAAGGCTAGCCCAACGGGCGCCGTCGCCACCAGGGTGTCCAGGAGCGCCAGCGCATCATCCCCGCTCGCCGCTAGCAGGTCGACCGGTGGCACGGGTATCGGCTCTTGTGCTGACAACTTGGTCATGTCGCTATCCGTGGCCGCTCACTTACCCAGGTAGTCAACTTCGGTAGGTATTTATTATAACCGCGTTTCCGCCTCCACGCTAATGGCATGTCAGTCGCGGCGCAGACTTGTAGCGCTGACTCTAGCCAGCACAGCCCGACTGAAGTTGGCGCTACAGAGGCAGGCGCTTAGCCATACGATGGCAGCGGCAGGTCGAGTACGAGCCACTCGATGAGTTCGGAGAGGGCGTGGATGGCGGTGGTGTGGCATTCCTGGATGCGCGGCGTCTCACTCGACGGGACGACGAGGCTGACGTCGGCCAGCGCCACCACATCCCCGCCGCTCCCGCCCGTCAGGGCGACGGTCCGCGCGCCCGCTGCCTGCGCCGCCTTTAGCCCGGCGACGACGTTGGGCGAGCGACCGCTGGTCGTGATACCCACGACCGTATCGCGGGACGTCGCCAGTCCCTGCACCTGGCGGGCGAAGATCTCGGCGTAGCCATAGTCGTTGCCGATGCACGTCACGGTCGACGGGTCAGCGCTGAGCGTCACGGCAGCCAGCGGGCGGCGGTCGCGGTGGTAGCGCCCGATGAGTTCGCCCACCAGATGCTGGGCGTCGGCGGCGCTGCCGCCGTTACCGAAGGCGTACACGACGCCGCCTTCGGCGTAGGTCTGGGCGATGAGGCGCGCCGCCTGGACGATGCCTTCGGCCAGGGCCTCGCCGGCGGCTTGCTTGACCTGGGCGCTGGCGGTGAACACGTCGCGGCTGAATTGGACGAGGTCTGGAGTGCTCATTTGTAACTCTTTGGCTCCTCGAAGGTCAGGAAGCCTAGCTCCAACCGCCGGAGCGCCTGCTGCACGCGCAGCGGGACGTCGGCGGACAAGACGGAACTGCCGTGGTTGGGGACCATCAGATCGATGTCGTAACCGAGCAGGCGGCGTAGGCTCTCCGGCCAGTGCTCCAGGTCGGACTGGATGCGCGGGCTGTAGAAGCCGTTGACGGCGTCGCCCGGAATGAGGACGGTCAGCCCGGCCAGGTGGGTCAGGATGCCGATTGAACCGCGCGTGTGGCCGGGCAGATGCAGCGCCTGACAGACGATGTCGCCGACCTCGAAAACCGCGCCGTCGTCCAGGCGCCAGTCGACGTGGGCGGGGGGGAAGCGCTGCTCGTACAGCCAGCCCGCGCACGTCAGGTCTGGGTCGCCCGTCTCGACCTGGGCGACGTCGGCGTGGTGCAGGGCGAAGGTGAAGTCGGCCCGCTCGCGCAGCAGCGTCACGGCCCCGACGTGGTCGAAGTGGCCGTGCGTTCCGACAATCAGACGCACGTTGGACCAGTCAGTAATCTGATCGACGTTGTGGGTCAGCGCGTCCACGCCGACGGGACTCCCACAGTCGATGAGCATAGCCTCGCCTCGACTCACGAGGAGAAAGGCCGCCGCGTCGCGCTCGTCGGTCAGATGACCGCCGCCCACTTGCCATAGGCCGGGCAGCAGCTTCACCGGGTGGTGGCTGTCGGGCCGCGCTGGTAGGCCGTACACGTCACTGGGTACCGATACGGGGCGAGCGTCAAACATCTCGCGCATGATTCAGACTCCTCAATAAGAATTGTCATCAACAAGAATAATCGTCAATCGTCAATCGTCAATCACGCCGTAGTCCATCCATCGCCAATGCAATAGCGCCGCGCAGCGGGCTGTCCTGCCCCAGCGCCGCGGGCACGATGTCCACCTGGTCCGTCGGCACGAGGCGCACGCGGCGGCGGACGGTCGCGCGCACCGGCTCGAACAGCAGGTCGCCCGCGGCGCTCAGGCCGCCGCCGATGACGACGCGCTGGGGCGACAGGATGGTAATCACGTTGCCGATGCCAAGCCCCAGGTACTCCATCGCCTCGGCCCACAGGCGGCCGGCGAACAGGTCACCCGCGCGGGCCGCGTCGGCGACGTGACGCGCGGTGATCTGTGACACGTCCCCACCCACCGCCGCCACGAGACGGCCCGCGCCCACCGGGTCGGCCTCGGCGGCCTGACGGGCGCGGCGGGCGATGCTGGGGCCAGAGGCCAGAGCCTCCAGGCAGCCGTCGTTGCCGCAGCCGCAGCGCGGGCCGTTGGGGACGAGCGTCTGGTGCCCAATCTCGCCGCCCGAGTCGCGCACGCCGTGGACCACCTGGCCGCCGACGATGACCCCACCGCCGATACCGGTGCTGACCGTCACGTACACCATATCCTGGACGCCGCGCCCCGCCCCGAAGCGGGACTCGCCCAGCGCGGCGACGTTGGCGTCGTTGTCCACCCAGGCCGGGGCGTCCAGCGCCTCGCTCAGGCGGGCCGTGACGGACACGTTGTCCCAACCCGGCAGGTTGGGGGGGCCGAGGATGACCCCCGCCAACCTGTCGAGCGGTCCACCGCACGCGACGCCAATGCCCAGTAGCCGACCCGGCAGCGGGTCAAGCAGGCCGTGGCTCTCGTCCACGATGCGCCGGAGCATCCAATCGGGGCCGCGCTCGGCCTCGGCGGGGAAGCGCGTCTGGACGATGACTCCGCCGTCGCGGTCTGCCGCCGCCAGGGCGACCTTGGTGCCGCCAATGTCGACACCGAGCAAGAGGCCGTCGAACATGCCGTCTCACTTCCTCCCATTGTCATGCCGAACGCAGGGAGGCATCTGCTCTGCCAACGCCGCCAGAGGAGACCCTTCGCTGCGCTCAGGGACAGTCCAACCTACTGCACCTTGCCGTTGGGCGAGACGACCGCCGCGTGGCTGCCGACTAGCCCATACGCCACGTGCTCGCCGACGCGCGGCGCCAGGCGTGGCGTCCCGTCCTGCGTCGTAAACGTCGCGCGTGGGCTCCAGTCGCCCTCGATGGCGAGCGTCACAATCTGCCACGCGCCGACCGGGAAGCGCAGCGTCCCATCGGCGTCGATGGTCACCGTCGCGTTATCGTCCGCCGCCGCTGCTTCCTCGGCCATGTTGACGATCTGCGCCTGGCGCACCGGCCAGCCGACATGGATACGCGCCTCGGTGGACTCGGTCGAGGCATTGAACAGGCGGACGATGAGCCGCCGGTCGTCCTCCTCGGCCCGCTTGAGGGCGCTCAGGAGCAGGGACGCCGGCTCGACGGTCAGCGCCGAGACGGGCAGGGCGTCCTGGGCCACCGAGCCGTTATCGGTGTGGGTCAGGGCGCTGTCCAACCGTGCTACCGACGGCGGGGCGATGAAGCGGTCGCCCTCGGCGGGCAGGTTGGCGGCCTGCCAGCTGCCCGCGTGGGGCAGCAGGGCCAGCTCGAAGGTGTGCTTGCCCGGGCACTGGGCC
>CAZLBQ010000183.1:0-2685 GCA_964557745.1 uncultured Anaerolineales bacterium | reverse complement strand
GCCCGCGTGGGGCAGCAGGGCCAGCTCGAAGGTGTGCTTGCCCGGGCACTGGGCCTCCGGCGTGGCGATGGTCGGGCCGGCGTTGCCCTGGCGCGCGACGAGGTCGGCGCGGCTCAGGTAGCCGACGCAACGCAGCAGCGTAATCGCGAGGGTGGCTGTGTCGTCGTCACGCCACTGCTCGAACTCGGTCAGACCGCGATTGAGGATCGCCAGGCCGACCTGGCCGTCGTTGACATCGACAAATGGGCCTTGCGGCCAGAAGTCGACGGTGAGTTCCTTACCCTCGGTCAACTCGGTGCGGCGGCACCACTCCCAGTCGCCGGTCTCGACCTCGGTGATAGGGCGCGTTACGACCTGGAACTGACCCGCCGCGTGTGTCTCGGCCGTCTTGATGCCGGTCGGGAAGACGATCTGCAGCAGGTGGTCCTCGGCCAGGTTGTCGACCTGGACGCGTAGGTCGACGCGCGGGCTGTCGGGCGTCAGGCTGACGCGCAACGTGACGGGCAGCCGCACCTGGCGGCCGCTGCGCCGCGTCCGCTCCGACGTCAGCGCCGCCGGGACGCGCAGTTGGTGCTTAATGTCCAAAGAGACACGAGCCGGGCCGCGCTCGGCGACGCGCAGTTCGGGGGCCTGCTCGCCCGAGCGCACGATGTGGTCGAAGCGCGGCGGCGAGAAGGTGTACTCGTCGCCCGCGTCGCCCCGGTCCATGAACCAGCCCAGGTTTCTGGTCTTGCGGCCCGACGTCTTATCCAGCAGATCGAAGCTGCCGTCGCGGTTGACGGTGATGGACACGTGGCTGTTCTCCAGCCAGTTGTCGCCGATCTTGAGGTCGCTGGCGGGCTTGTGCCCTTCGCCGCGCACCAGGCGCAGCGTCTGGTAGCCCAGCGGCGGCACGTCCTTGACGTAGACCGTCACCTCCTGCTCCTCCCCTTGCCAGCCCTTGCCGCCCTCGATCTGCGCCGTGGCCCGCAGGGCGGCGATCTCAGAGGGCGGGGTGAGCAGGACGGGGACATCGGCGCGGCTCGCCATCTGGACCTTGCCCGCGTACGGGTCGTACTCCAGGGCGACCGGGTGGCGGCGGCGCGCCTGGGCCGGGACCGCGTTCCCGCTCGCGTCCTCGGCGTGGAATACCCGCGCCGGGCGGAGCGAGTGGGTGCGGAAGGTGACGGGACCGGTATACGGCTGGGGTAGGGTGTTGAAGACGACGGCCTCGGCTACGTCGTCGCCGCTCGGCGGGACGCGCCCGGCGATGGCGGCCAGGGCGCGGCGGCTCACCTCGTGGCCGATCTCGCGGACCCAGCGGAAGCGGGCTTCCATGTCGCGGTGGACATCGTCGACGCTGCAGCCGCAGATCGAGTCGTGGGGGTGGTTCTGAAGCAGGTACTGCCAGGCCAGGTTGAGCCAGTGACGCGGGTACTGTTCGCCCGCGGCCCAGGCGACGGCCGCCAACGGCTCGGCCACCTTCTCCAATAGCGCCGACGCCGCCAGGTTCTGCTGCTTGAGGTACATGCGCGTCGAGATGACGCCGGGCGTGATGCGGGCCGGCCGGGCATGGCGGAACTCGCCACTGATGCGCGTCAGGTCGGCAGGCAGCGCGCTGTTGACGCCCAGCGCGCCCTTGACGGCGTCGATGTACTGGGGCAGCGTGGCCTGCTTGAGCTGCAGGTCGGGGTAGCGGCGGTTGGCGGCGTCGATGACCTGCTGAATCTCGGCGCGCGGCCAGATGTGGTCGCAGCCGTTCATGAACAGCAGGTGCTCGGTCGTCGCCAGCGGCGGCAGCTTTTCGAGGTTCTCCGGGATGCGGTGCTCGATGAAGCGCGTCGGGTTGGCCGTGAGGGTCATGCCGTTGCAGTAGCTAAACGTCAGGTAGATGGCGAGCACCTCGCTGCCGTCGGGGGCCTGCCAGACAAACTCGGAGTACGGCGTCTGGACGCCGCGGAAGATGACGCAGTTATCAATATTGAAGCCGCGCAGAATCTGGGGAATCTGGGCCGGGTGGCCGAATGTGTCCGGCAGGTAGCCGGTGGTCATCACCTCACCCATCGCCTTGGCTTGCAGGCGACCGATGAGCAGGTTGCGGATGAGGGACTCGGGCGAGATGAGGAACTCGTCGGGCAGGACGTACCACGGGCCCATCTCGATGCGGCCGCTGCGCAGGTGGCGCGCCAGCCGCTCGCGCTGGTCGGGCCGCACTTCCAGGTAGTCGTTGAGGATGACCGTCTGGCCGTCGAGGTGGAAATACTGATAGGAAGGTTCGGTGTCAAGGATATCGAGCAGGCGGTCGACGGCCTCGACGAGTTGGAAGCGGAAACGTTGGAAGGGCAGGTACCACTCGCGGTCCCAGTGGGTGTGAGAGATGACCCAGCCCTGGTAAGCGGGGCGCGTCGCCGCGCCGGGGGATGCCATTGTCATGAGACGTGCTACCTCGTGTGGAATTAGTCCGGTAAGAATCACTCCAAAATGTACTTCTGCTCAAGCGAGTCGTCAAATTAGAAGCACATCGGGCGTCGCAACGCAGACCCGCGTTGCGACGCCCGATGTGCTGGGCTTGGACTAGCCCTTGACGCTGCCCGACAATTGCACGCCCTCGATGAAGTACTTCTGGAAGATGAGGAAGATGAGGATGGTCGGAATCATGATGACCAGGCTGGCCGCCATGAGTTCGTTCCATGCCGGCAGACCACC
>CAZLBQ010000182.1:0-11040 GCA_964557745.1 uncultured Anaerolineales bacterium | reverse complement strand
ACTCGGCGGGCATGATCCCGCTCATCTTCGCCTCGTCCATCCTGATCCTGCCCGGTGTCATCGCCCAGGCGTTCATCGCCAGCGAGAACGACATCGTGCGCAACATCGCCTCGACGATCTACGGCCTGTTCAACACGAGCGGCTCGATCTACTGGGTGCTGTACTTCCTGATGGTGGTCGCCTTTACCTTCTTCTACACCGACACCATCTTCCGCCAGCAGAACCTGCCGGAGACGTTGCAGCGGCAAGGCGGCTTCATCCCAGGCATCCGCCCCGGGCGGCGCACGGAGGACTACCTCATGAACGTCCTCCACCGCATCACCCTGGTCGGCGCTATCTTCCTCGGCCTGGTCGCAGTCCTGCCCTGGATCGTCAGCCTCTTGCCTGGGTTCGGGACGGCGGCGCGCAGCAGCGACTTGCTGGTCACCAGCAGCGGCTTGCTCATTGTCGTCGGCGTCGTCCTCGATACCATGAAGCAGCTCGAAGCGCAATTGCTCATGCGCCACTATGAGGGCTTTATCAAGTAAGGCCAGAGGGTCGAAGAACCTCTTATGAGAAGCTAGGGGCACGCGCGTCGTGCCCCTAGCTTCCGAATAACCAGGGTGAAGGCGCGCTGGGCTGGATGCGCCAGGGAGCAACATCGTGGTTGCCGGATCCAATGAGCCGTTGTACCTGATTTTTCTCGGCGCGCCGGGCGCGGGCAAAGGCACGCAAACCGCGCTGTTGAGCGCCAATCTGAATATCCCGCGCATTTCGTCGGGAGACCTGTTTCGCGAGCATATTCGCAATCAGACGGACCTGGGGCGTGAAGCAAAATCGTATATTGACCGGGGCGAGCTGGTGCCCGACAAGGTGACGGTGCAGATGGTCATCCACCGTCTGGCGCAAGAGGACTGCGGGCGCGGGGCCATCCTGGATGGCTTTCCCCGCACCATCCCCCAGGCTGAAGCGCTGGAGCGCGCCCTGGCCGCCGAGGGCAAGAGCATCCGCCGCGTGGTCGATCTACACGTCGACCATGACATCCTACTGGAACGGCTGAGTGGGCGGTGGATGTGCCGCAGTTGTGGCGCCTCGTACCACCTGTCGTTCCACCCGTCCGCCGTCAAGGGGCAGTGCGATACGTGCGGCGGCGAGCTGTATCAGCGCGAGGATGACAAGGCGGAGACTGTCGCCCACCGCCTGGAAGTCTACTTTCACCAGACGGCCCCGCTCCAGGACTTCTACCGCGCCCGCCAACTGCTGATGGCCATCGACGGCGAGCAGCCGATTGAAGAGGTGCGCGAGGCGGTGATGAGCGCGATTGGTATGCCGGTGTCGAGAGATATGTAGGTTAAGAGAAGTGAAGAGTCGTTTGAAGAGTGTGGCGTTGAATCGGCCCATGGTCATCCTGAAGTCCAGGGCCGAGTTGGAGATCATGCGCCAGGCGGGGCGGATTGTGGCCGAGACTCTAGACGAAGCGGGCCACAGTGTGCGACCGGGTGTGACCACCGCCGACCTGGACCACGTGGTCGACAAGGCGATTCGCAGCCGAGGGGCCAACCCCTCGTTCAAGGGTCTGTACGGCTTTCCGGCCGCGGCGTGTATCTCGGTCAACGAGGAAGTCGTACACGGCATTCCTGGCAAGCGCGTCCTGCGCGAGGGCGACGTCGTGACCATCGATGCGGGAGCTTACTTCAAGGGGCTGCACGCCGATGGGGCGTGGACCTTCCCGGTCGGCCACATCAGCGCCCAGACCCAGCGTCTGCTCGACGTAACCCAGACCGCATTGCAGATCGGCATCGATCACGTCCAGCCGGACGCCATGACGCTTGACCTGACGCGGGCCGTCCAGGAGTACGTCGAGGGCCAGGGCATGAACCTGGTGCGGACGATGACGTGGCACGGGGTGGGGCGAACCCTCCACGAGCCGCCGGATGTCCCGAACTGGATGCCGCTCGAGGGGCGACTGCCTCGTGGCTACCAGAACTACCGCCTGCGGCCGGGGATGACGTTCGCCATCGAGCCGATGGTGATGGCGGGCGACTGGATCACGTATATCAAGCCCGACCAGTGGACGCTGGCGACGGCGGATAAGTCGTGGTCGGCCCACTATGAGCATACCGTGGCCGTGACGGATACGGGCTGCGAAATCTTGACATTACCCTGAAAAGGGTGTATACTATCGTTTTGCAAAAAGCCGATTCTGACTTGTCAATAGGAGCCTTTGTGGCTGGGACGGGAATCGGCGGGGAAGGAGCGCCATCGTGAAGGTCAAGCCGTCGATCAAGCGCCGCTGTGAGAAGTGCAAGATTATCAAGCGCCACGGCGTCGTCCTTGTCATCTGTGATAACCCGCGCCACAAGCAGCGCCAGGGGTAAGAGGAGAACTCATTTATGGCACGTATCGCTGGGGTCGATATCCCTCGCGACAAGCGCGTTGAAGTGGCCCTGACCTACATTTTTGGCATCGGCCCGACGACGAGCAAGCGCATTCTGACGGCGACTGGGGTGAGTTCGGAGCGGCGCGTCAAGGACCTGACCGAGGCCGAGTTGGGCGCGCTGCGCACCTACATCGACCGCGAGCTGAAGGTCGAAGGTGACTTGCGCCGCGAGATTGGTCAGAACATCAAGCGTCTGCAAGAGATCAACTGCTATCGCGGTCTGCGCCATCGCCGCAGCCTGCCGGTGCGTGGTCAGCGGACGCGCACCAATGCCCGCACCAAGCGCGGCGCGCGCAAGACCGTGCCGGGCCGCCGCCGGTCGAAGGCGAAGAAGTAATCACACGTGACGCGTGATGCGTGAAACGTGACTGACCCTGTTCACGCATCACGTTTCACGTTTCAGCGCCCCCCATCCCGCCAGCGGATTGGCGCGGGTGGGGTTGCTATGCCCTGAGGAGAGGAAAGAAGCATGCCTCGACAACGTCCAGCGGCCGCGGGCCGTGGTCGCCGTGTAATCGCGCGTGGTCCGCGCAAGAACGTGCCCCATGCCCAGGCGCATGTGCACTCGACGTTCAACAATACCATTATCACCATTACCGACCTCAATGGCAATACCCTGGCCTGGGGCAGCGCCGGGCAGGCCGGCTTCAAGGGGTCGCGCAAGAGCACGCCCTACGCCGCCCAGCTCGCCGCCCAGAACGCGGCCCGCGCCGCGATGGACCACGGCGTGCGCGAGGTCGATGTCTTCATCAAGGGGCCTGGCCCCGGCCGCGAGCCGGCGGTGCGCTCGCTCCAGGCGGCGGGGCTGCGCGTGCGCTCCATCAACGATGTCACGCCCATCCCGCACAACGGCTGCCGCCCACCCAAAAAGCGCCGCGTCTAGGAGGAAGTTAAGAAGGATGAATTGGGAATTATGAATGAAGGTCATTCCTAATTCTTAATTCCTCATTCTTATTTGTCGTCAAGGGAAGTGAGGGAAGCTGTGGCTGAGAATAACCGCTCGACAGATGTTCGGATCGAGGTGGAAGCCAGTTCCCGCAACTACGCTCGTTTCAGGATCGGTCCCCTGGACCGTGGCTATGGCACAACGGTCGGGAACGCGCTGCGCCGCGTGCTGCTGAGTTCGCTGCCAGGGGTCGCCGTCACCTCCATCAAGATTGACGGTGTCCACCATGAATTCTCGCCGATTCCCACGGTCAAAGAGGATACGACCCGTCTGATTCTGAACGTCAAGCAGTTGCGGCTCAAGATGGCGCCGACAAGCGAAGGACCGGTACGCATGCGCCTGGAAGCGCGCAGCGCGGGCGTCGTCACGGCGGCCGACATTGACGCGCCCAGTGAGGTCGAGATTATCAACCCGGAGCTGCCGCTCCTCAACCTGGACAGCAACGGGCATATCGATATCGAGATGGTCGTGCAGCGTGGCTACGGTTACCTGCCGGCCGAGCGCCACAGCGGCAAGCTCCAGATTGGCGAGCTGCCGGTGGATGCCATCTTCAGCCCGGTACGCAAGGCCTCGTTCCGTGTCGAGCCAGCCCGCGTGGGGCAGATGACGGACTACGACGGTCTCGTGCTCGAGGTCTGGACGGATGGCACGATGGCCCCGCAGGAAGCCGTCCAGCGCGCCGCGCGGCGGCTGGTCGAAGAGTTCCAGCGTGTGGCCGCCTTTGGCGAGGTCATCGAGGAAGCGGGCGAGGATCGCAAGATCAAGATCCCGCAGGACATCTACGACACGCCCATCGAGGAACTGGGGCTGCCTGTGCGCGGCTACAACTGCTTGAAGCGTGCGGGAATCACTCGCGTGGGTGAGGTGTTGGAGAAGCTGGCGAAGGGCGACGACGAGATGCTCGTCATCCGCAACTTTGGCCTCAAGTCACTCAACGAATTGAAGGATGCGCTGAATCAGCGTGATCTGATGCAGTACGTCGGCACACCGCCCGCGAGCAATGGCGCGAGCATGCTCCTGGACGACGAAGACGTAGACGATCTGATCGAGGAATAAGCTATGCCACATCAGGTTTACGGGCGCCACCTGGGCCGCAACGAGGCCCAGCGCCGCGCTCTGTTCCGCAACCTCATGACGGAACTGTTCCGTTATGACCGTATCAAGACCACCGAAGCGAAGGCCAAGGCTGTGCGCAGTGAGGCCGAGCGCCTGATTACCCGCGCCAAGCGCGGCGACGGCGCGCGTCTGGTCAGCCTCGTCCAGGACGGCAATCGTGAGAAGGTGACGCAGTTGCTCGGGCCGGCCGGCGCCGAGCGCCTGTTCGCCGTCGCCAACGACGGCGCGCAGTTGGAGAAGGCGGCCAAGGAAGCGGCGCTGCACGCGCGGCGCATGATCCTGCGCACCATCCACGACCAGACCGTCGTCGACCGCCTGATCCACGAGATCGCCGCCCAGCAGTTGGACCGCCCCGGCGGCTACACCCGCATCATCAAGCTTGGGCCTCGCCAGGGCGACGCGGCGGATATGGTGTTCCTGGAGCTGGTGTAACGTGTGACCCTCCCTGTCCCAGCCGCAGGCTCCTTCCGCCGCCTCCGCGCCACTCTTGAGTACGACGGGACGGACTTCGTCGGGTGGCAGTCGCAGGGCGAGGGGCAGGGGCGGACGGTCCAGACCGAGGTCGAAGCGGCGCTGGCGCGAATTACAGGCGCCCGGTCGCCGGTGGTGGGGTCGGGGCGGACGGACGCCGGGGTACACGCGACGGGGCAGGTAGCCCACTTTGACACCGCCTGGGCGGGGAGCCTGGCGACGCTCCAGCGGGCCTTGAACGCCGTCCTCCCGCCCGACATCGCCGTCCTGGACCTGGCCGAGGCGCCGCCCGACTTCCACGCGCGATTTAGCGCGCGTGAACGCGAGTACGTTTACACTATTTTAGACCAACCGCTACGGTCGCCCCTGGCGCGGCGCACGGCGTGGCACGTCCTCCAGCCCCTGGACGTGACGGCCATGCGTGAGGCCTCATCTGCCCTCCTGGGGCGACACGACTTCCGCGCCTTCGGGCGTCCGATGAAGCCGACGGGTTCGACGGTGCGTACCGTCACCCATCTGGCGGTGGACATTAAAGGCGGCCATGACCTGCCCGCTGTGGACGGTCTGGGCCGAAAACTAGTCATCACCGTGCGCGCCGACGCTTTTTTACGTCACATGGTGCGCCGCGTGGCCTTTGTGCTGGTTGAAGTGGGGCGTGGGCGGCTGACCGCCACCGACCTCCAGACCCTCCTGGCCGACGCGGACCCTAACCGGCTGCACGGCATCGCCCCGCCGCAAGGCCTGTGCCTGACGCGGGTGAGCTACGGGGTTGAAGGTGACAGGTTGAAAGTTGCAGGCTCACGAGGTTAACCTGCAACCTTCAACTTTCAACCTGCAACCGAAGCAAGGAGTGAGCGTGTCTACTTACGTGACGAAACCCGCTGAGGTCAAGCGGGAGTGGTACATCGTGGATGCCGAGGGCCAGACCCTGGGCCGTCTGGCGACCGAGATCGCCCGCGTGCTGCGCGGCAAGCACAAGCCGATCTTCCAACCCAATATCGACACCGGCGACTTCGTGATTGTCGTCAACTGCGACAAAATCGTTGTGACCGGCAACAAGATGAACGACAAGTTCTACTACCGCCACTCGGGCTATCCAGGTGGCCTACGCTCGGTCAGCCTGCGCGACCAGATGGCGCAACACCCCGACCGTGTCATCCGCGAGGCGGTGTGGGGGATGTTGCCCCACAATCGCCTGGGTCGGCAGCAGATCCGCAAGCTGAAGATCTACCGCCGCGCCGACCACCCGCACAAGGCCCAGCAGCCCAAGCCGCTGGAATTCTAGGAGAGAGTATTCCATGTCGATGAACATGCCCGGCCAGTACCATTACGCCGTGGGGCGGCGCAAGTCGGCGACCGCCGAGGTCCGTCTCTACCCCGGCGGCAATGGCACGATTATCGTCAACGACAAGCCGATTGTTGACTACTTCGGCTCCGGCAACGAGCGCATCATCGAGGAGGCCCTGGCCCCCTTGAAGGCGACGGGGAACGACGGCCGCTACAACGTGACAGTGCTCACGCGCGGCGGCGGCGTCCACGGCCAGGCGGGCGCCATCCGCCTCGGCCTCGCCCGCGCGCTCGACAAGGCCAACCCTGACCTGCACGGCTCGCTCAAGGGCGAGAACCTGCTCACCCGCGACCCGCGTGAGAAGGAGCGCAAGAAGCCTGGTCTGCGGCGCGCCCGCAAGCGCCCGCAGTACACCAAGCGCTAAGGCGTGCGGATATAGAACGCGGATTTACAGAATGGGCGGATCAGGGCATAATCTGATCCGCCCATTCTGCATATTCGTGTTATTCGGGGGGCTGATGGGGGACTTGCTGCACAAGGAGTTGACCGGCGCGATCATCGGCGCGTACTACGAGGTGTATAACCACACGTCGCGGGTCTACCCTGAAAGCATCTACGAACTGGCGATGATGGAGGAGTTGCAGAGTCGTGGTCTGGCGGTGAGTCGGCAGGACGAGCACCAGGTGTTCTACAAGGACCACCTGGTCGGCGTCCAGAGACTAGACCTCACGGTGGTAGAAGCTGTGATGGTCGAGAACAAGGTGGCGCTGCAACTGAAACCTATCCACAAGGCGCAGGGTCTCTCGTATCTCAAGACGATCCAGCGGGCCGTCGGCCTGCTCTTCAACTTCGGAAGTCCGCAGCCCGAGTTCGACCGTCTCTACTACGATCCGGCCCATCATGTCGTGTCAGGAGCTTCGAGCGTTGCTCCGCCAACGACTGACTTGCCTGCCAACTGGCTCCATGCTGAACTCGTCCATACGGTTGTCGGCGCTCTCTACGAGGTTCACATGGTCCTCGGCTCTGGCTTCATCCATCGTATCTATGCCAATGCCTACTACCACGAGCTAACGCTGCGTGGGCTAACACCCCAGCGCCGACGGCGGATGCAGGTGAGCTACAAGGGCAAGCTCATTGGGGATACTGCGTTTGGGCATCTGGTGGTCGAGGGCGTGCTGATGGTCTTCCCTGTGGCGACTGAGGACATCCAATCTATCCACCTAGACAACCTTAAGATATGGATGCGCGCCAACGGCATTGGCATCGGAGTTCTGGCGAACTTCTGTTCGCTCCGTCTCCCAGTCACGATCATCCGAGCGTAGGGGAGAACACCCGGGTAGCCCACAGATAGTAGAACGCGAATTTACAGAATAGGCGGATCAGCCCCAGAAAGCTCCGATCCGTTCATTCTGTGAATCCGTGTTCTACTCGTCCCTGTTTACCTTCCTCACTCGTCCAGCTTGAGCACCGCCATGAAGGCTTCCTGGGGAATCTCGACGTTCCCCAACCGCTTCATGCGCTTCTTGCCCTCTTTCTGCTTCTCCAACAGCTTGCGCTTGCGCGTGATGTCGCCGCCGTAGCACTTGGCGAGTACGTTCTTCGCCATGGCCTTGACCGTCTCGCGGGCGATGATGCGCCCACCCACCGCCGCCTGGATGGGCACCGGGAACATCTGGCGCGGGATGACCTGCTTGAGCCGCGCCGCCAGCGCCGCCCCCTTCTCATACGCCTTCTCGCGGTGGACGATGAGTGACAGGGCGTCGACTGGCTGCTCGTTGACGAGAATGTCCAGCTTGACCAGGTCTTCGACGCGGTTGGCGGCGAAGTGGTAGTCGAGGGAGGCGTAGCCTCGTGTGCGGCTCTTCAACTGGTCATAGAAGTCCACGATCAGCTCGGCCAGCGGCAGCTGGAAGCTCATGTGGACGCGTGTCTCGTCCAGGTATTCCATCTTCTCCAGTTCGCCACGCCGCGTCCGCACCAGTTCCATGACCGTGCCGATGTACTCAGCCGGGGTGTAGATGCTGAGCGTCATCCACGGCTCTTCGATGGCCTCGATGTCGCTGGGCGCGGGCAGGTCAGCCGGGTTATCGACAATGACGACCTCACCGTTGCGCTTGAGAACCTGGTACTCCACGCTGGGCGCGGTCATGAGTAGGTTGAGGTCGTACTCGCGTTCCAGCCGCTCCTGGACGATCTCCAGGTGCAGCAGGCCGAGGAAACCGCAGCGGAAGCCAAACCCCAGCGCCGCCGAGTTCTCCGGCTCGTAGACGAGCGACGCGTCGTTGAGCTTGAGCTTCTCCAGCGCGTCGCGCAGTTCGTAATACTGCTCGCTGTCGACGGGGTACAGGCCGGCGAAGACCATCGGCTTGGCGGGGCGGTAGCCTGGCAGCGGCGTCTGGGCCGGGTTGTCAGCCGAGGTGACGGTGTCACCTACCGACACCTCGCGTACGCTCTTGAGGCCCGTCGCGATGTAGCCCACCTCGCCCGCCGCCAACTGGGTCACCGGCGTCAGGCGGGGCTTGAATACCCCGATCTCCAGCGTATCGACCCTCTGCTCCCCTTCCATGAGCAGGAGTTGCTGCCCGGCCCGCATCACCCCATCAACGACGCGCACGTAGGCAATCACACCTTTATATGGGTCGTAGTGGGAGTCGAAGATGAGGGCGCGGAGTGGCTGCCCGACCTGCCCGTGCGGTGGCGGGACGCGGTCGATGATGGCCTGCAAGAGTTCGTCGACGCCCGTCCCCTCCTTGGCCGACGCCAGGATGACCTGCTCCTGCTCGATACCGATCAGGTCTTCAATCTCCTGCGCCACCTTGTTGGGCTGCGCCGACGGCAGGTCGATCTTGTTGATGACCGGGATAATCGCCAGGTTATTATCGAGCGCCAGGTACAGGTTGGCGAGCGTCTGCGCCTCGATGCCCTGCGATGCGTCCACGACGAGAATCGCCCCCTCGCACGCCTGCAAGGCGCGGCTGACCTCATACGTGAAGTCGACGTGGCCCGGTGTGTCAATGAGGTTCAACTCGTAGCTCTGGCCGTTGGGCGCGCTGTACTCCATGCGCACGGCCTTGGCCTTGATGGTGATGCCCTTCTCACGCTCCAGGTCCATCTGGTCGAGCACTTGCTCGGACATCTCGCGCCGCGTCAACGTCCCCGTGCGCTCCAACAGGCGGTCGGACAGCGTACTCTTGCCGTGGTCAATGTGGGCGATAATCGAAAAGTTCCGAATGTGGTCTTGCTGCATCGTCAATCCTTAAACCAGCGTCTACAGTCCCCGGTCATCACTAAATTATACCCTCCGCCCGCCTTAAAACGAAGTTCCAGCGCGTCAGGTGCGTTATTCTCTATGGTTCTCGCGTTCATCGGCGTTTATCGGCGGCTCCATAGGGCTACAGACCGAGGGCGTCAATCAAGGCGTCCGTATCCATAGACAGCGCGCCGGGGTCCAACGAGAGGTGCGCCAGGAACTCGACGTTGCCCGCCGGACCCTGGATGGGCGAGCGGATGAGGCCGCGCACGGCGAACCCGTGCTCGCGCGCCCAGCGAAGTACCTCCCTCAAGACCGTGCGATGCTGGGCGGGGTCGCGTACCACGCCGCCCTTGCCCACCTGCCCCTTGCCGACCTCGAACTGGGGCTTGATGAGGGCGACCACGTCGGCGCGCGGGGCCAGTTCCTTCACCGCCGGTAGGACGAGCTTGAGCGAGATGAACGACACGTCGATGACGACGAGATCAGGCGGCTCGGGCAGGCTCTCCAAATGGCGAATGTTGACGCGCTCCATGACCACGACGCGCGGGTCCTGGCGCAACTCCCACGCGAGTTGCCCATAGCCGACGTCGACGGCGTAGACCCGCGCCGCGCCGCGCTGGAGGAGGACATCGGTGAAGCCCCCGGTCGACGCGCCCACGTCCAGGGCCACGCGTCCCGCGACCGGCACGGCGAACGCGTCCAACGCCGCCTGGAGCTTCAGGCCGCCGCGGCTGGCGAACGCGCGCCGCGCCTCGACGGCGATCTCGGCGTCGTGAGCGACCTTCGTCCCCGGCTTGTCGACCACCACGCCGTCGACGCGTACCTCGCCCGCCTCGATGAAGCGTTGGGCCTGGGTGCGGCTCTCGGCCAGCCCGCGCGCCACCAGGAGTTGGTCCAGGCGCTCGCGAGGGCCAGCCTTATTGGTCGTTGGTCGTCGCTCGTCCATCGTCTGTCTCTCGCCCCTTTGACTTCACCCGGCCAATGGAGTACGCTTTACGCTATGAATGAACCCGTGACTCGCTCGCCTGCCGCCAGCCCATTACCTGTCGCTCGTCATCCGCTCCGCGTCGCGCGCCTGTTGCTCAAGGCCATGCGGCCCCGTCAGTGGACCAAGAACGGCTTTGTCTACGCCGCGCTGCTCTTCGACGCCAAGCTCCTCGACGTCAGCCTGTTCGTGCGGACGACGGTCGGCTTTCTCC
Organism: uncultured Anaerolineales bacterium; assembly: GCA_964557745.1. Classification (GTDB taxonomy): domain Bacteria; phylum Chloroflexota; class Anaerolineae; order Epilineales; family JAHCIE01; genus JAHCIE01. Next base: position 348 of record CAZLBQ010000182.1, on the reverse strand, counting down.
TGTTCTGCCTGTTGTCCAGCGCCGTCTACCTGATGAACGACCTGGCCGACATAGAGGCCGACCGCCTGCACCCCACCAAGCGCAACCGCCCCCTCGCGTCGGGGGCGCTCAACCCACGCCTCGCCGTCGTCGCGTGCGCCGTGAGCCTTGTCGTCAGCGTCCCCGCCAGCTTCGCCCTCGACTGGCGCTTCGGCGTCATCGCCCTCACCTACCTGGCCGTCCAGATCGCGTACACGTTCTGGCTCAAGCACCTGGTCCTGGTCGATGTGTTCTGCATCGCGGCGGGCTTTGTCCTGCGCGTCGCGGCCGGCGTTGTCCTTGTCCACGCCCGCAACTTCTCGCCCTGGC
>CAZLBQ010000181.1:0-11051 GCA_964557745.1 uncultured Anaerolineales bacterium | reverse complement strand
CTTTCTAGCCGCCTCTCTTCCACCGCTGCCGCACCGGCTGCCCATCTATATACACCGTAGACGCGGCGCTGTCAACGTCCAGTTCGAACAGGACATAGCGGTCGTCGGGGGTATACGACGCTAGTTCCGCCGCGAGGGTGCGTGTCGCCGGGTCCTCAACCGGCGTGGCGCGTCCGGAGATAAAGAACTCACCGCTGTCGCCGCTCGAGTCGCTGACCGAGCAGTGCAGGGCGTAGCGGCCGTCGCGCCGCAGGTCATGGCCCTTGGGCGAGGTCGGTTCCATAAACAGGAACAGCCGCCCCTGGCCGACGATGGGCGTGACGGGGTGCACACGCGGGCTGCCATCGGCGCGAACCGTCGCCAGATAGGCGACGCCAAAGCGCCGCAAGCGTTCGGCCCCAAATTCGGCGAGCTCAGGCTGAGCTTCCTCAAGCGCCTTCCAACTCATCTGACAAGTCCTTTCATGCGCCCAAGCTCAACTGGGCACAGTCAGCCGTCTCGTCGGTCGTCGAGGATGACTAGCTCCATCTGCCGCAGACGCTCGGGCGTGGCGACCAGCTCGATGTTGACGATACGGCCATCGACGATGGTAAAGCCGAACACCACCCGCGGCTGTCCGCCCGGCGCCCATACCGCGCCTACGGCTCCGTCGATGAGCGCCGCCTGGGCGAAGCGGGCGCGGCCGGCGAACGTCTGGGCGACGGACCCTGCCCCGTGAACTTCCCGCGCCGCTCCCGCCTGGACGGCGGCCTCGTCGGCGTGCAGGACGACAGCGGGGTCCAGCACCGCCAGTAGCGTGTCGAAGTCGCCGCTACGCGAGGCGGCCAGGAAGGCGTCGACCACCGCTCGCTGGCGGGTGAGATCGGGGGCGCCAGAGGTGGTTGCTCCCCGCACGCGGCGGCGAGCGCGGCTGGCGAGTTGGCGCGCCGCCGTCGGCGAGCGCCCGACGATGGGCGCGATCTCATCGAAGGGCACGGCGAACAGATCGTGAAGCACGAACGCGAGCCGCTCGGCAGGCGACAGCGTTTCGAGGACGACGAGCAGGGCCAACCCCACTGAATCCGCCAGCAGGGTGTCGTGCTCCGGGTTCGTGCCGTCGTCGCGGCTCCCCATTGGCTCAGGTTCGTCTGTCTCCAGCGGTTCCTCGCGCCGCGACGTACGCGAGCGCAGCATGTCCAGGCACACCCTCGCCACCACCGTCGTCAGCCAGCCGCCCAGGTTCGCGATACTACTCGTATCCGAGCGGCTGAGACGCAGCCAGGCTTCCTGGACGGCGTCCTCGGCCTCGCTGGGCGAGCCGAGTATACGGTAGGCCACTGCCCGCAGGTGGGCGCGGTTGGCCTCGAATTCCTCCGCCAGCAGATTGGGTTCGTTCATCGGTCACATTCCTCCGTCGTGGTCCGTCATAGAGGTGACGAGCCAAACGGGCCTGATGTGACACAGCCAGCCGAAGGAGATACTCATGACGTCAGGGATGAGAACCATTATCTATCCGGTCGCGGACCTGGAGACAGCCAGGCGGCTGTACAGCCAACTCCTGGGCGTCGCGCCCTACATGGACGAGGCTTACTACGTCGGCTTCCGCGTCGGCGACCAGGACATCGGCCTGGACCCCTACGGCCACCGCCAGGGCCTGACTGGTCCTGTCGTCTACTGGCACGTCGACGACATCCAGACGTGTCTCCAGCAGCTTCTCGACGCGGGCGCGCAGACCCTGCGCGCGGTTCGAGACGTCGGCGGGGGCAAGCTGATCGCCACCGTCAAAGACGCCGACGGCAACGTCATCGGGCTGCTCCAGGCGCCTTGAGGCGCGGACCTGCGTGGCGCCTCTACTCCGCTTCCGTCGTCAAATCCTCCCCGCGATGCAGCCGCATGGCGATGCGCGCCGTCTGGAGCATGGCGCGCGACGTCGGGCAGTGGGCGGCCACGTAGCGCGCGACCGCGACCAGGACGTAGGGCGCCAGGTCGGGACGAACCTGGGCGAGTTGGGCGTACTGGCGGTAGCCCGCTTCGAGCATCTGGTAGGTGTGGAACAGCGTGTCCTCGCGCAGCAGCGCGTGGCCCAGCGTCGCCAGGAGACGCGCCACGGGGTGGCCGAGGCTCAGGTAGCGGTAGACGACGGCTCCGGCCGGGTTGACCTGCTGCTGCCTGTCCATCAGGCTGAGCAATTCGCTCAGCAGCGTATCCGCGTCGTTGGGGAGGTCGCGCACGCTGCGCTCGTCGGGCAGACGGGCGGGCGGTGTGTTGAGGAAGCGGTCGAGGTAGACGCTCATCGCGCCGTGGTAGACGCCGCGTAGGAGGTCGCGGGACGGCGCGCGCCGCATCGATTGGTCGACAGCGTTGGCGTAAGTGAAGGTGTGTAGCACCGTATCCCAGTCCGAGAACTCGTTGGCGGTGTGGAAGCGGGCGACGCGCAGCGCAGCCGCGTAGGCGACGGCCTGACTGAGATCAGCATACCGCGCGCCGTCGGCGAGGGCCTGGTTCAAGGCGGATACGCTGGCCTGTGGGTCGTCGTCGAGGAGCGTCTCGATCAGGGGGTCGAACCCCTGCCAGGTGCCGCCGCGCGTCTCGGCGGGGGCCTCGGCCAGCGCGTCGGCCATCAGGCGAATCAGGTCGATGGGATGACGCCAACTATTCGACTCTTCGCTACGCCTGGCGCGGGCGATGTTTCCGATCAGGCTGGGCAGGACGGTCGGCGCGTTCTCCCGGCCCGCCAGTTCCAGCAGTTCAAAACCCTTGTTCACGAAGTCCACCGGGTGGCCGACGTCGATGTAGACGTGGTCGGTGGCGGCGGCCATGAGCATGTCACTCACCTCGGCCGCCGTCGCCCCCTGGTCGAGCGCGGTGCGGAGGCAACGCTCGGCCCCGTCGGCGTCGCGGACTTCAAGGAACGCGCGGAACCACGCCTTGAGGCGCGGCAGCGGGATGGGCGCGCCGTCGGCGCCGGCCGGCAGCGGGTCGAGGTCGAAACGCGGGGCGCGGTTCGCCGTGTCCTGGGCGACATGGACCAGGCCGTGATACAGGGCCAGCGCCTGGTCTTCATCCGCCAGGGTGGGTAGGATGTTCGCCATCGCCGTCATGATCGTCAGGCCCGGCCCCCAGCCCTGGCTGCGGTAGCGCGCGCCAAACGCGGCGGCCTGCGCCAGCATCGCGCTGGGCGGGACACCGCGCTCGAGTAGGGAGAGGATGGACTTGACCGTAATCAGGTTGAGGTCCTGCTCCAGCCCGTCCTGGAGGCGTTCGCGCCAGTAGGCCGTCCAATCCTTGGGCGCGGGGTGCGGGTCGACCCAGATGACGTCATCCTCGACGCGCGTTGGGTAGACCCGCACGTCGTCGGCCCAGGGGTCGAACGTCCCGCCGCTGGCGAGGTCGAAGCGGGCGTGGTGCCAGTGGCAGGTCAGAATGCCGTTCTTGAGGCTGCCCTTGCTGAGGGGGAAGCCCATGTGCGGGCAGCGGTTGTCGACGGCGTAGACCTGCCCGCCGTCGATGAACAGGGCGATGGGGCCATTGTCGCCCGCCACCACCAGGCAGCCCCGCTGCCGCAGTTCACTCACCGTGCCCGCCCGCACCAGTCCGACCGTCGCGAGGGTCATAGCGCCTCCTTGTCCTGGCGTGCCGAATTTGTGGCCACGCCGACAGTATACTCCATTTGGCGCGGCTTGGCGATGGCCGTGGGGCCGGCCTGGCCCTGGACGAACGGCCAGGCGTGGCACGCGGTGTGCTTCACAGCTTGACACGCCGCCACGAACTGAATAGCCTTGACGGTTGCCGGCGGCTGCGCCGTCTCCCGCTCCGAACCCGACGCGTCCTTCTCGCCCTTCTGACAGGCGGGCTTTTGCCATGTGTGGCATCACCGGCCAACTCATCTTCGACCCTGCCCACGCCGCTACCGAGGCCGACCTCAGGCGCATGGCCGACACTCTGGTCCATCGCGGCCCGGACGACTGGGGCATCCACCTGGATGGCCCGCTCGGCCTGGCCATGCGCCGCCTGTCCATCATCGACCTCGCCACCGGCCACCAGCCCATCCACAACGAGACCGCGACCGTCTGGACCGTCTTCAACGGCGAAATCTACAACTTCGGCGCGTTGCGGCGGACCCTGGAAGGGCGCGGCCACCGCTTCTACACGGCCACCGATACCGAGGTCATCGTCCACCTCTACGAGGAGTACGGCGTCGACTTCCCCCGCCATCTCAACGGCATGTTCGCCATCGCCGTCTGGGACGCGGCGGCGCGGCGGCTAGTCCTGGCCCGCGACCACGTCGGCATCAAGCCGCTCTATTATGCCCTGCTCCCCGATCGGCTCCTGTTCGGCTCGGAGATCAAGGCCATTCTGGCCGCCGCCCCGCCGCTGAGCCTCGACCTGGACGCCCTCAGCCTGTACCTCTCGTTGCTCTACATCCCCGCGCCCTACAGCATCTATCGCGAGGTTCGCAAGCTCGAACCCGGCCACACCCTGGTCTGGCAGGACGGGCAGAGCCGCGTCGCGCCCTACTGGACCCTGGCCGACGTCGCGCCGCTCCGCCCGCCCTACGCCCTGCCCGACCTGCACGCCGAGGCCCGTTCTCTCCTGGCCGACGCCGTCAAGTCCCAACTCGTCGCCGACGTCCCGCTCGGCGTCTTTCTCAGCGGTGGCGTCGACTCCACGACGGTCGTCGCCTTCGCCCGCGCGGCCCACAGCGGCCCTCTCAAGACCTTCTCCATCGGCTTCGATGACCCGTCGTACGACGAGACGGGGCTGGCGCGGCGGACGGCGGCCTTCTTCGGGACCGACCACACCGAGCTGACGGTCCGCCCGGACGCCCGCGACCTGGCCCCGAAGTTGGTCGCCCACTTTGACGAGCCGTTCGCCGACTCGTCGGCCATCCCGACCTACTACCTGGCCCAACTCACCCGTCAGCACGTGACCGTCGCCCTGGGCGGCGATGGCGGCGACGAACTCTTCGCGGGCTACGCCACCTACCAGGCCGACAAGCTGGCGCGTCTCTACGAGCGGCTGCCCGCGCCGCTCAGCCAGGGCCTGCTCCCCGCCCTCGTCCGGCGGCTGCCCGTCTCCGACCGCAAGGTGAGCTTCGACTTGAAGGCGCGCCGCTTTGTCGAGCACGCGCTGCTGGAGCCGGGGAGGCGTCACTACGCCTGGAAGGCGTTTTTCAGCGACGACCTCAAGGCGGCGTTACTGACGCCCGACGTGCGCGTCTGTCTCAACGGTGGCCTCGACGGCTACGGCCCGTATCGCCGGCAGATCGAAGCGGTCGGCCACCTCGACCCGCTGAGCCGCTGGCAGTACGCCGACACCCGCGTTTCGCTGCCCGACGACATGCTCACTAAGGTCGACCGCATGAGCATGGCCCACTCGCTCGAGGCGCGTGTCCCCCTGCTCGATGTGCGGCTGGTCGAGTTCGCCTTTCGCCTGCCGGGCGACCTCAAGATGCCCGGTCTCAAGCTCAAGCATTTCCTCCGCGCGGCGGTCCGCGAGAAACTCCCGCCGGAAATCCTGAGCCAGCCCAAGCGCGGCTTCAACGCGCCCATGAACCGCTGGCTCAAGACTGACCTGCGCCCCCTCGTGGACGCGTACCTCGCGCCCGACGTCATCCGCCGCCAGGGCGTCTTCCAGCCTGACGTCGTGGCGCGGTTGGTGGCCGATCACCAGGCCGGCCGCGCCGACTATAGCCGCAACCTGTGGGCGCTCCTGATGTTTGTCCTGTGGCGTGACCAAGCTCCCCTCCGCCATCGATGAGGTCTCCATGTCCGACACCGAGCCGCGTATCGTCGAAACCCAGCCCGCCGTCACCCTCTGGCTGCGCTACGCTCTGCTGAGCGGCCAACTGCTGGTTGCCATTGGCGTCGTCGTCCTGCTGTGGTACCTCGTCCGCCAGGCCGCCGCGACGCCGCCCATCCTGCGCTATGCGCGCGGCGCGACGGCGGCCATTGCGCTCATGGTCATCCACACCCTGTTCACCCTGTCCGTCCAGCGCATGCTCGTCCGCGCGCCGCTGGCGATCAGCCGCCGCTGGACGTACCGCCTGGCGTTCCTGCTCAGTGCGGGGGTGGCGCTGGGGCTGTGGATCAATCATGCCCTGGTGCTGGACATTGGGCTGCGGCTCTATCACCTGGGTGGCGTGCTGGTCGGGGCGTTCCTGGGGGGACTGCTGGCGACCGCGCTCGACGACACGCTGTGGGAGGAGAGCCTCCCGCCCGCGCCCGAGCTGGTGGCCGCGGTGCGCGGTCATCACGAGCAGTTCATGGGGCCGCTCGTCGCCGAGCCGCTGTCGAAGCGCGTCTTTGACATCGTGGTGGCAGGCACGGGGTTGATCGTCTCGGCCCCCCTGTGCCTGCTCATCACGTTCCTCATCTGGTTCGAGGACCCCGGACCCATTTTGTTTGTCAAGAACTCCGTTGGCAAGGGCGGGCTGAACTTCCACCAGTTCAAGTTCCGCAGCATGATTCGCAACGCTGAAGCCGAGACAGGCCCGATTCCGGCTCGCGTCAAGGACGAGCGGGCCTTGCTCGTGGGCCGCTTCTTCCGCAAGACCGCCCTCGACGAGCTGCCGCAACTCTTCAACATCCTGCGCGGCGACATGAGCATCGTCGGGCCGCGTCCCCTGCGCACCGTCCAGGTCTACGGCTGGCTGCAAGAGATACCCCAGTGGGCCGTCCGCCACCGCGTGCGCCCCGGCCTCTCCGGGCTGGCCCAGGTCGTCGGTAGCTACTACTACTCCCCCCTCCAGAAGCTGCGCTACGACCGCATCTACATCCAGCACATTAGCCTGGCCCTCGACATCAAGCTGCTCCTCCTGGCGTTTCTCGTCGTCTTCTGGCTGCGCTGGCAGCCCGCCTGGGATGGGCATATCCCGCGCGCCTGGCTGCGCTGGGGCAGTCGCCCTCCCCACCCGTAGCGCCGCCTTTAGTCGGCGCTACGAGGGACGCCATGAGGGTTTCGCCGGGTGATCGGGCTAGGCCTCCCGCTGCCACTTCTTGACAGCTAGCTCATACGACAGCCGCAACAGTTCAATCGCCCGCTCGACGTCAGCCGTCTCCCTGATGTGGAAACTCACCCACCCTGTGTCGGGCAGGATGTGATGCGGCTCTGTCCGCCCTGCCGCCACCAGTTCATTCCTCACCTTCGTGGGGAACGGAATATCGACCAGGCTGTCGCCGTGGACGTGGCCGATCTCGCGCTCGCCCACCCGGTACTCCTCGCCCCCAAAGCGGTGGGGGTGCGCCGTGACGCCCGGCCAGCTCAAGGCCGCCGTGCGTAGTTGCCCTCTGGCTCCCACGACTGCCATGCCACCTCCTAGGGTCTGGGCTGACTCAGGTAGTGATGCCACAGGATACGCGCCGCGACGGCCCGCCAGGGCCGCCAGGCTTCGGCCAGCGCTTCCAGGTCGGCTGGCGCGGGCCGCGCGGGTAGCCGCTTGACCTGCTGCGCGGCCACGGCCAGCGCCAGGTCGCCACTCGGCCACGCGTCGGGACGCCGCAGCGCCATGAGCAGGTAGATGTCGGCGCTCCACGGCCCGATGCCCTTCAGCTTCACCAGTTCCGTCTTGACCGTCGCGTCGTCCTCCTCCGCCAGCCGCTCCAGGTCCAGGCGGCCGTCCAGCACGGCACGGGCCAGCAGACGAGCGTAGTGTGTCTTCTGGCGGCTAAACCCAATCGCCTTGAGCGTCGCGTCGTCCAGTTGGAGCAGCCGTCCCGGCGTGACGACGCCCAGCGCCGCCCCCAGACGGTCGAAGGCCGCCCGCGCTGAGGCCAGTGAGACCTGCTGTTCGAGGATGATGTGGACGAGGGTGGCGAAGCCCGCCTCGCGCGCCCATAGCGGGGGCGGGCCGTGGCGGTCAAGGACGGCGGCCAGGTCCGCGTCGGCCTGGGCCAGGCGGTGGGCGGCCTCGTGGAGCATGGGCGCGTCGAGCACGCTGGGCGTCGTCACGCGCTTGGCCTCGTCGGCTGGGGCGCCAGTAAGTCGGCCAGCGCCCCCTCCAGCGTCGGAAAGCGGAAGCGGTAGCCGAGGTCGGCCAGGCGAGCGGGGACGACGCGCTGCCCCGTGATGAGCGTGTCCGCGAACTCGCCCAGCGCCACGCGCAGCGCCAGGCGGGGGATGGGCAGCCAGGCGGGCCGCCCCAACGCCTGCCCCAGAGCGCGGCTGAAGTCGCGCTGGCGGCGCGGGTCCGGGGCGACGATATTGAGCGGCCCCCTGGCCCGCTCGTCCTCCAGGCTCAGCAGCAGCGTCTCGACCATGTCCTCCATGTGCAGCCAGGACACCCACTGGTCGCCGGGCAGGATAGGTCCGCCGACGAACAGCCGCATCGGCAGGCTGAGCAGCGGCAGCGCGCCACCCGTTGCGTCCAGGACGATGCCGATGCGGAGGATGGCCGTCCGCACGCCCATAACCTCGGCCCGCCGCGCTTCGGCCTCCCATGCCTGGCACACCCGCGCCAGAAAGTCGTCGCCGGGCGGGGCGCTCTCGTCCAGCGGGGTATCGTCGCGCCAACCATAGTAGCCGATGGCCGACGCGCTGACGAACACGCGCGGCTTGACCGTCGCCTGGGCCATGGCGCGGAGCAGCCCCCGCGTGCCGACGACGCGGCTGTCGAGGATCGTCTGCTTGTAGCGCGCCGTCCAGCGTTGCCCAAACAGCGGCGCGCCCGCCAGGCTGACGACGGCAGCCGCCCCGTCGACGTGCCGCGCCCAGTCGCCCGTTTCCTGCGGCTGCCAGGCGACAGTAGCAGCCGCGTCGGGCAGGCGGCGGCGGGCCGCCTTAGGGTCGCGGGAGAAGATGACCGGCGCCCAGCCGCGCTCGCGCAGACGCCGGCAGAGCGCGACGCCAATCAGGCCCGTTGCGCCCGTAACAATAACACGTCGCAGTTCTTTAACGTTGTCATCCATGGGAGCGTCATTCACGGCTACTTCACCGCGCGAGGGCCAGCACTAGGGCATAGGCCGTGTCCAGGCTGCGCTCGTCGATGAGGTCGACGCGGTCGTCGTCGCTGTGCCAGACGCGGTTCAGGTAGTAGATGTTACTGGCGCTCAGCGTGGCGCCCGGCCAGCCCGCCGCCGCAAACACGTTGGTGTCGCCCAAGGCTGTCATACGGCGCGCTACGTGGAGCGTCGGGTCTGCCGCCCGCAACCGGGCGATGATGGCCGGGTTCAGCGGCCGAGGCAGGCTCGTCTTGTGCGTCTCTCGCCCATCGTAGACATATGCGCCGAGCAGCGGCAGCATGAACACAAAGCCCGCACGGTCGCTGACGGGGCGGGCGGCCACCCCGCCGCGGCCGAGCATGTCAAAGTTGTAGATTTCCGCGACCTGGAACTGAGATTCCTGTGTCCAGGTCAGGAAGGCGTGCGCCCCCTGTGACCCGCGCTCCTCCTCGCCTGTCCACAGGAAGGCGAGGGGACGAGTGAGGCGTTGAGCGGCCAGTGTCTCGGCAGCGGCCAGCAGGACGACGACGCTTGCCGCATTGTCGGACGCGCCTTGATAGGCCGCGGTGTCGGGCGCCTTGTCCCAGTGAGCGACGAGCAGCGTGACCGGCCCGCTCGGCCCCACGCGCAGCAGCCAGTTGCCCTGACGGGAGTCAGGGATGGGCAGCCACTCGGTGTTGAGGCCGCGGTCGCGGAAGGCTGTGGCGAGGTAGGCGCGGCGCTCGTCGTTGCTGAGCGCGACCAGATCGTACAGGGCAGCGTAGCGCCCATCCCGACGCACAGGGTATTGCGGCGTGGGCTGATAGGTCAGCATCGCGCGTACATAGAGCAGACCGTCGGCCAACCCTTGCCCGTTGAGGGCGACCGTGACACCCAGCGCGCCCAGCCCCAGTCCGACCAGCCAACGAGGGACACGCATCCTACACTCCTGCGGCCAGGCTGAGGACCGACCGCTACGGCAGATTATAGCGAACAAGCAAGACGGCGGCGAATTGACTTTTCGCGTCAGCCTGAGTACGATTCAGCCGTGAGTACGTTAGTTGAGGGCTTATGTCGGCGTTAGGACAACAACTGCGTGAAGCGCGTGAGAGGAAGCGCCTCTCGCTCGCAGACGTTGAAGCTGAGATCAAGATCCGACAATCGATCCTGCGCAGCCTCGAGGCAGGCGGCGGGGCGGACCTTCCACCCCTGGCCTTCGCGCGCGGTCTGGTCCGCAAGTACGCGACCTTCCTCGACCTCGACCCAAGTTGGGCGATGGAGGAGTTCGATGCGGAGTACGGGACCGTTAGCCCGGCCCGCTTCTCGCCTGTGCTCGAAGAGCCGCTCTACCGCCGCGGCCGCGACTGGTCGGAGTTCCTGCTGGGCACGGGCGTCGCTATTCTGCTAGGCGTGGTCGCCTACTTCGTCTGGCAATACTCCATCTCACCACTCCGCCAGGCCGCCCAGGCTGCCCCGACGGCGGTCGTGGTTGCGCCAGACAGCGCGACCCTGGCCCCGGCGGCGACGGCGAGTGTCAGCCAGGTTGCTCTGGCTGTCCAGTCGCCGACACCGGCCCCGACGGCGCCCCCGCCCACGCGGACGCCGGTGTTGGAGCCGACGCCCGGCGAGGCGGTCGCCCCGACGGCGACCCTGCTGCCGACGGTAGGCGCGACGGCGACCCAGCCGCCGCCACCGACGACGGCCCCCACCGTCCCGGCGAACGAGGTAGAGGTCGCGGTCGAGATTACCCAGCCGAGCTGGCTCCAGGTGACGGTCGATGGCCGACAGGTCTTCGCCGCCATCCTGCAGCCGGGTCAGAATCGCGCCTGGCGCGGCCAGCGCAGTGTCACCGTGCGCACGGGCAACGCGGGCGGAACGATTATCTTTGTCAACGGCCAGGCCGTGGGGACGCTGGGCAATCCCGGCGCGGTGGTCGAGCGCGAGTGGCAGGTGTCCCAGGCCGACGCCGCCCAACCGGCCCAGGGCCAGCCGCAACCGCCCCCCGGCCCATCCCCTACCCCCCAACGCTCACCCCCCACCCACACTTCACCTACCACAAGCCCCTCCCCCCAACCCGCACCCGGGCCTTCGCTCCTACCCCCCCTCACGTAGCGCCCACTTCTATCCGCCTCTTACGCCACCGCCGGCCTCCGC
>CAZLBQ010000180.1:0-11077 GCA_964557745.1 uncultured Anaerolineales bacterium | reverse complement strand
GGAAGTTTGGCGGACCCCGTCCCGTCCGCGATGAATCTAGGCGCATGGAATCGGTCACATCGAGTCCGCACCCCTACCGCTCTACCCAACGATTGCCGACGCCCTGACCGAAACACCCAACCTGCCCGTCACGGACGCACCCCCCATTGTCTTTGCCACCGCGACGTAAGCGGCCGCGACGCGCACCCTCCTGTGCTACGGCCACTACGACGTCCAGCCGCCCGAGCCGCTGGAGTTGTGGGCCTCGCCGCCCTTCGCCGCCGACATCCGCGACGGCGTCATCTACGCGCGGGGCGCGACGGACAACAAGAGCGGCGTGCTGGCCTTTGTCCGCGCCGCCCAGGCCTTCCGCGAGGTGCGCGGCGCGCCCCCCGTGAACCTCAAGTTCATCTTCGAGGGCGAGGAGGAAGTTGGCAGCCCACACCTGGAGCCGTGGGTCATCGACCACATGGACCTGCTGGCCTGCGACGCCTCGATTGGACTGGACGGCGGCGTCAACCGCACGTCGCTCAAGCCCGAAATCCACCTCGGCATCAAGGCCATCCTGTACGTCGAGCTGCGCGTCCGCAGCCACAAGACCGACTTCTGGTCGGGCCGCGCCCAACTCCTCAAGGCGCGCTCGGCCCCCTGGCGGCTCGTCCACTGCCTGGCGAGCCTCGTCGCGCCCGACGGCCGCATCCTCATCGACGGCTGGTACGACGACTGGCTGCCGCCCGACGACGACGACCTGCGCCATCTGGCCCACGAGGCCGAGTTCTTCGACCGCGCCGAGTTGGGTCGGCAGTTGGGCATTACCGAGTTCCCGTACGACAACGACCTCGACCTGCTCAAGGCCATCCACTACGGCGCGAGCTGCAACATCTGCGGCCTCGACGCGGGCTACACCGGAGCCGGGTCCAAGACCATCGTCCCAGCCGAAGCGGTCGCCAAGATTGACTTCCGCTGTCCGCCCAACCTGGAACCCGATGTTCAACTCGACAAGCTGCGAGCGCACCTGACCCGCCACGGCTTCGACGATATCGAGATTCTCGTCCACACGGCGCGCAAGAACCCCTACAAGACGCCGGTGCGCGAGAAAATCTCGCAGGCGGTCATCCACGCCGCCGACCAGGTCTTCGGCGGTCAGCCGCTGGTCATGGGCGTCAGCACCCAGGGCGTCATCATGATCCACGTCCCGCACCCGGCCGTCCTGAGCGGCTTTGGCGCAGCGGAGAACAACCTCCACGCGCCCAACGAGAACATGCCCATCGAGCGCTACATCCAGGGCATCAAGTACGCCGCCACCATCATGGCCGAGTTCGGCCGCGCCTGACTCAGCACTCAGCACTCAGTACTCACCACTCACCACTTGAAGGAGGAGACCCCGATGAAACGCCTGTTGTTTGCCCTGCTCGCTCTCCTGCTCGTGGCGCTGGCCGCGTGCGCGCAACCTGCCGCCGCCCCCGCCCCGGCTGCCCCGGCCGCCCCGACGGCCGCGGCCAAGCAGGAGGCCCCGAAGGCCGAGGCCCCGAAGCCAACCGAAGCCCCGAAGGCTGCCGAAGCGCCCAAGCCCACCGAAGCGCCCAAGGCTGCCGCGCCCGCCGCGCCGGCGGCGAACCAGAAGCCGGTCGTCATCCTCGAAGGCGTGGATGCCACGACCCTCGACCCCCAGAAGACCGGCTCGCTGCCCGAGGCTAGCCTGATGGGCCATCTGATGTGCGGTCTGACCCAGTACGACAAGACCGGCAAGCTGATGCCCTACCTGGCGACCGAGTGGAAGACCCTCGAGGACAAGAAGGTCTGGCAGTTCAAGCTAAACCCGAAGGCCACCTTCTCGGACGGCAAGCCCGTAACCGGCGAGGACGTGAAGTACACCGTCGAGCGCGCCTCCAACCCCGACAGCAAGATCGTCGGTAACACCCTGTACCTGCTCAACAACCTGCGCATCGACAAGGTCGACGTGGTTGACCCGCAGACGGTCAACATCACCACCAAGGTGCCGTCGCCCGTCGTCCCCAGCTTCCTGTCCGAGCTGTGGGTCATCCCCAAGGCCTACTACTCCTCGCTATCCCTGGACGACGCCGCCAAGAAGCCCGTCGGCTGCGGGCCGTACACGCTCAAGGAGTGGATCAAGGACGACCACATCACCATCGAGGCGCGCAAGGACTGGTGGTTCGACCCCAAGCCGACGATCCAGACCATGGTCTGGCGCCCGGTGCCCGACGCCGCCACGCGTCTGAATGAGTTGCTGGCGGGCAACGCCGACCTGATCGAGAACGTGCCGCCCGACCGCAAGGACCAGATCAACAACTCCGGCGTGGCCGACTTCAAGAGCGTCCAGACCGGCCGCCGCATCTTCGTCGGCATCACGACGTACAACAACCCGCTGCTGCTGGACAAGAAGGTCCGCCAGGCGATGAACTACGCCTTCAACTTTGACGCCGTCAACAAGGCGATCCTGGCCAGCACCGGCAAGCGCTCCGGCGTGACCGTCAACCCGCCGTGGAACAACGACAAGGTCCAGCCGTACACCTACGACCCGGCCAAGGCGGGCCAACTCCTGGACGAGGCGGGCTGGAAGCTCAACCCCAGCACCAAGATCCGCGAGAAGGACGGCCAGCCGCTCAAGGTAACATTCGAGTCGCCCAACGGCCGCTACATCAAGGACCTGGACATCGCCCAGGCCATCGCCCAGAACCTCAAGGACGTCGGCTTCGACATCGACCTCAAGCCCATGGAGTGGTCGCAGTACGTCGCCAAGCTCAACGAGAAGAAGATGGGCGACATCTACCTCATCGGCTCTGGCTCGAACTTCGAGGGCCAGGCCGACCTGTCCGACCTGGAGGCCAACTCTAGCTCGAACTACGCCAACTGGAAGAACGACAAGTTCCAGGAACTCTTCGAGCAACTGCGCCCTGAGTTCGACAACGCCAAGCGCAAGGCCATCATGGACCAGATGCAGGAACTGGTGAAGGACGAGGCGCCCTACATCTTCATCTACATGCAGCCGCTCAACTTCGGCACCAGCAAGCGCCTCGCTAACTGGGAGCCATACGCCAACGAGCGCGTCTATCTGTGGAATACGAGCCTGAAGTAGCTAGTTGACGACCGACGACCGACCGCGGACCCTGGTACGCTCCATCTCCTTCCGCTCCCCTTGATGGGGAGGGGACAGGGGAGGGGTGACACGGCTCCGCGGTCGGTGGTCAATGGTTTGGAGGCCATATGGCCCAGTACCTTGTCCGCCGCCTGTGGCAGACCATCATCGTCATCATCGGCGTGACCGCCATCGCCTTCGGCGCGCAGTTCCTGAGCGGCGACCCGACGTACCTGCTCATCGGCGAGACACGGGGCATGACCCAGGAGCAGATCGCCAAGATTCGCAGCGACTTCGGTTTCGACCGCCCCATCCCGGTCCAGTACCTCGACTGGCTTAGCAAGGCGGCGCGCGGCGACCTGGGTAAGTCGCTCCGTTTTCAGGAGAACAACTTCGGCTTGGTCATGGAGCGGATGCCCGCGACCATCCAGTTGACGCTGGCCGCCATGCTCTTCGCCCTGGTGCTCGCCATTCCGGCCGGCATCATCGCCGCCATGACACGTGGCCGCTGGACCGACAACGCTGTCATGGTGGGCGCACTGTTCGGCCAGTCGGTGCCGGGCTTCTTCCTGGGCTACCTGCTGATTCTCGTCTTCGGCGTCTGGCTGCGCTGGCTGCCCATCTCCGGCCGCGGCACGTGGCAGCACCTCGTCCTGCCCGCTGTGGCGCTGGGCATGTTCTCGCTGGCCCGCAACGCGCGCGTCATTCGGTCGAGTATGCTGGAGGTGCTGGGCATGGACTACGTGCGCACCGCCCGCGCGAAGGGGCTGCGCGAGGTCGCTGTCATCAGCCGCCACGCCTTCCGCAACGCCCTCATCCCCATCGTCACCCTCATCGCGCTGGATTTCGGCGGCTTGCTGGGCGGCGCGGTCATTATCGAGTCGATTTTCGCCTGGCCCGGCGTGGGCCGCCTGACGATTAATGCCATCCAGGGCAAGGACTTCCCCCTGGTGCAGGCCTCGGTCACCATCCTGGCGCTGACCTTCGTCTTCATCAATCTCTTTGTCGACCTTCTCTACACGCGGCTCGACCCGCGTGTGCGTCTGGGAGCGCGCCGAGCATGAGCGCCGTGACCTCCTCCCGTCCCGCGGCCGCCGCCTGGGCCGCGCAGGCGCCCAAGCAAGAGCGCTGGCGCGCCGTCAAGGCGTGGTGGCGCTCCAAGGCCGCCGTCATCGCCCTCCTGATCCTGGCCGCCATCGTCCTGATGGCAATTTTCGCCCCGGCCATCACCTGGCAGGACCCCTCGCGTGTCGATGTCCTCAAAAAGAATCAGCCGCCCGTTTTCATGGGCGGCGACGCAGCGTACCCCCTGGGCACCGACTCGCTGGGACGTGACGTGTGGGCGCGGCTCGCGTTTGGCGCACGCATCTCGCTGATCGTCGGGTTGGCCGTCGTCGCCCTGGGCGGCACGCTCGGCACGCTATTGGGCTTGCTGGCGGGCTACTACGGCGGCGCGCTGGACGACGTTATCATGCGCCTGGCCGATATCCAACTCGCTTTCCCCTTCATCCTACTCGCTATCACCTTCCTCGCCGTGTTGGGGCCGGGCCTGGGCAACCTCATCGTCGTGCTAGGCATCTCCAGTTGGGTGACGTACGCCCGCGTCGTGCGCGGCCAGGTCTTCTCGGTGCGCGAGAAGGAGTTTGTCGAAGCCGCCCACGCCGTCGGCCAACGCAACGGCGTGATCCTGGTCCGCCACATCCTGCCCAACGTCGTCGCGCCGGTCATCGTCATCGGCAGCTTCGCCGTCGCCAGCACCATCATCGCCGAAGCCTCGCTGAGCTATCTGGGCCTGGGCGTCCCCCCGACGACTCCGACGTGGGGCGGCATGGTCTACGACGGCCGCGAGTACATCCGCGAGGCGTGGTGGCTCGTCCTCTTCCCCGGCATCGCCATCATGCTGACCGTCCTGAGCATCAACGTCCTGGGGGACTGGCTGCGCGACTACCTCGACCCGCGCCTGCGCCTGTAAGACGCCCGTTCACGGCGCAACGATGGACCCTGTGGCAGCGTTATACAGAGTGAACGGTTTTTCTCCCCTAGACGCTGCCGAGGCCAAGCCATGCGGGTCCTGTACGTTGTCCCCTACGTCCCCTCGCCCATCCGCACCCGACCCTACGGCCTGCTGCGGGCGCTGGCGCGGCGCGGCCACGACCTGACCGTCGCCACCCTCGAAACGCCCGCTGAGGCCGAGGCGCTGCGGCGTCTGCGCGCCGAGGGTTTCCGCGTCGTCGCCGTCCCCTTTGCACGCCGCGAGGCGCTGGCGAACCTGCTGCGCGCCCTACCGACACGGACGCCCCTCCAGGCCGCCTTCAACACCTCCCCCGCCTTCGCCCATCTTCTCGAAACCACCTGGCTGGCCGAGCCGTACGACGTTGTGCACGTCGAGCACCTGCGCGGGGTCCAGTACGCCCTGTTCGCCCAGGCTCGCCTGCGGCACTGGGGCCTCCGCACGCCGGTCGTCTGGGACGCCGTCGACTCCATCAGCCTGCTCTTCGCACGGGCCGCAGCCGGTGGGCCGAGCTTGCGGACGCGCCTCATGGCGCGCGTCGACCTCGCCCGCACCCGCCGCTACGAGGGGGAGATGATGCGCCGGCTAGGCGCCATCCTGGTCACGTCGCCGGAGGACGCGCGGGCATTCGAGGACCTGGCGGGGGCCCCCGCACCGACGGCGACACAGGCAGCGCTGCATGTCGTACCCAACGGCGTGGACCTGACCGACTTCCGACCCAGCGGCGCGCCCCGCGCGCTCAACACCGTCGTCTTCAGCGGCAAGATGAGCTACCACGCCAACGTCGCCGCCGCGCTCGACCTGGCGCAGACCATCATGCCCCTGGTCTGGGCGCAGCGCCCGGAGGTGCGGCTCCAGATCGTCGGCAAGGACCCCGCGCCCCAGGTTCAGGCCCTTGCGGCCGACCCGCGCATCGAGGTCACGGGCGAAGTCCCGGCCATCGCCCCCTATCTGGAGCGCGCGACGGCCGTCGCCTGCCCGCTGCGCTACGGCGTCGGCATCCAGAACAAAGTTCTCGAAGCCCTGGCGATGGCCGCCCCGGTCGTCGTCACGCGCCAGGCCGTCGCCGCCCTCCAGGCCCGCGACGGCCAAGACCTCCTCGTCGCCACGGACGCGCCGAGCTTCGCCGGCCACCTCCTGCGCCTGTTGAACGACCCGCTAGCCCGCGAGCGCCTGGGACAGGCCGGCCGCCGCTATGTCGAGGCGCGCCACGACTGGCAGGTCATCGCCCAACAGTTGGAAGCGATCTATGCCCGCGCCCGCCCCTGATCTGTCTCTCACGTCAACGGCCTAGGACCAGATCGACCCCATCTCCCACACGTCCAGCGTCCTGACCCGCGCCCGCCCCCCTGTCGCCACCAGGCTCAACCCCACGCTGTCGTCGCGCGTCGGGTACACGCGGTCGCTGAGGCAGACGCGCTCGTTGGCGAACACCTCAATCACCGAGTGGTCCACGAAGACCCGCAAGCGCAACGGCTCACCCGGCGCCAGGGGCAGCGGGGCGGGCTGGCCGTAGAAGAGACTGACGCCGTCCAGCCGACTCAGCCGTGTGTCCAGCCGCAGGCGCCCCTCCCGCGTGTCGTAGACGATCCGCGTCATCTCGCTGCGGTCCGGCGCGGCGCGGACCAGCAGCGCGACCTCGCGCGCGTCGCCCAGGTCGATGTCGGCCACGATTTCGCAGCAGTCGCTCCTCACGTCGGCGAGCGGGTCAAGGTCGGACAGGGCGACGTCCTGCCAGTAGCGGCCCTGGCCGCGCAGCGCAACCAGTTCGGGCGCGGGGTCCTGGCGCAGCGTCCCATCGGCATGGAGCGACAGCACGCGTGGCAGCGTCAGGCAACCCGACCAGCCGTCGGCCATCTGCTCGGCGACGGGCCGCATCTCACGCAGCCACCCAAACATAACGCGGCGGCCCTGGTCGTCGGTGAACGACTGCGGGGCGTACAGGCTGCCGCCGTAGTCCACCAGGCCCAGGACGTGGGGGGTGAAGCGGTGGTTGGCATACCGGCCGCTGAAGTAGGCGACGTAGTGCGTGTCGCGCTCGCGCGGGACGTAGACAACTGGATCGCGGTCCCAGACCGAGATCAGGAGCACGTGGCGCTCGCCCCAGCGGAACAGGTCAGGGCATTCCCACATCGCGCCCGTCCACAGCGGCTCGGTCTTGCCGCGGTCGCCCACGAGGATCGTCCCCAGGTATTCCCAGCGGCGCAAGTCCCGCGAGCGATAGAGCAGCGCCACCCCTCCCACGTAGCGGATGCCCGCCCCGACCAGTTGATACCACCACTCCCCCTCGCGCCACACCGAGTGGTCCCGGAAGGCGATGAGGTCCAGGTCGACGGGGGGCGCGGCGATGATTGGATTGGCGGCGTCCTTCTGCCACGTGCGCAGGCCGTCGTGGCTCACGGCCAGGCAGGGCCGCTCGGTGAAGCCCGACGGCGGGCGGTTCGTCGTTCCGGTATAGAGGATGGTGGGTATCCCATCGTCGTTGACGGCGCAGCCGGAGAAGATGCCGTACTCATCATACGTGTCGGGCGTCGGCGCCAGGGCGATGGGCCAGTGCTCCCAGTGCACGAGGTCGCGGCTGACGGCGTGGCCCCAGTGCATCGTCCCCCAGAACGCGCCGTGGGGGTTGTACTGGTAGAACAGATGATACAGGCCGTCAACCTGGATGAGGCCGTTGGGGTCGTTCATCCAGTTGGCGGGCGGCAGGAAGTGGTACTGAGGGCGGTGGCGAGGGTTCACCATAGGGTCTCTCGTGCGAGGCTCAGGCCGTGGCGATGAGGCGCAGGTACGCCTCGATGCCCCGCGCCTGGTCCCACTGTTTGGGGTAGCCGAGGGAGACTTCCTCGAAGCGCACGCCGTCTCGGTCGTGCGTGCCGCGAATGTGGAGATGGCCGTAGACGACGGCAGCAACGGGGAAGCGGGTGTGCCAATCCTCGCTGTGACGCGTCCCGCACCAGATGGAGAAGCGCGGGAACCAGCGCAGCCGCACCAGGTCCTGGCGCAGCGGGTAGTGGTTGATGAGGATGAAGGGCAGATGGGACGTGGCGGCGGCCAACCGCTTCTCGGTGTAGCGGCAGCGGAGCCGACACCACGTGACGGGCGACGGGTACGGCTCGGCGAAGAGGAGACTCTCGTCCTGCGCCACGATGCCGGACTGCGCCGCCCAGCGGATGGCGTCGGCCAGGGGCACGTCGTCGGGTCGGAAGCTGTAGTCGTAGTGGAGAAACAGCGGCGCGAGGCGGCAGGCCGGCGCGGCGGGCGGCCAGTCGACGTAGGGATCCTCGGGTGTCAGCGCGCCGTACTCGCGGCAGATGTCGACCAGGCGGCGATACTTCGCCTCGCCTCGCAGCCCCGTAGGGTCATTGGGCAGCGTCCACAGGTCGTGGTTGCCCGGCGTCCAGACGACCTGGCGGAACTGGCGCGTCAGCCACGCCAACCCGTAGCGCAGGTGGGCCTCGGTCTCGCCAATGTCGCCCGCCACGATCAGCCAGTCGTTGGGATGCGGCCCCAGCCCCTTCAAGCCTTCGCGGTTCTCGCGGCTGGCGAGGTGCAGGTCGCTGATGGCGAACAGGCGCATGGCGTCTCAGACCGCTAGCGTATTCTTGTAGAAGACGCCGCCCTTGAGGATGGCGCTCAGGCAGCGGTCGGGCGCTTGCAGGCAGCCCAGGTCGCGCAGCGGGTCGCCGTCTACCACAAGTAAGTCGGCGCGCGCCCCGGCGGCGACGACGCCCGTCTGCCCAACCTCGTTGAACAACTCGGCGGCGCGGGCCGTCGCGGCCCGAATGATGTCAATGGGCGACTGGACGGCGGCGCGGATGGCGAACTCCTCCAACTGGAAGCGGTGCATCTGGCCCAGCAAGTCCGTGCCGTAGACGAGCTTGACCCCCGCCTCGTGAGCCAGCGCCAGCGTCTCCGTCCCCCGGTCGAGGATGACCTGGAGCTTGTCGTTGAGGTCGGCAGGCAGACCCGCCGCCACGCCCTCGCGCGCCAGGGCCTGATAGGTGACGAGGGTCGGGACCATGAAGGCGTCGTGCTTCAGGAACAGGTTGACGCTGCTGGCGTCGATGAGGTTGCAGTGCTCCAGGGAGCGCACGCCACACGCCAACGCGCGGTTGACCGTCCGCGCCGTGTAGGCGTGGCCCATGCAGTACAGCCCCGCCATGTCCGCCTCTTCGACGGCGGCGCGCACCTCGTCTTCCGAGAATTGCAGGTTGGTGATGCGGTCCGTGGGCGACGCGACGCCGCCGGAGAGCATGAGCTTGATGTGGTGCGCGCCGCGCCGTATCTCATCGCGGCAGGCGCGGCGTACCTCGGCCACGCCGTCGCACAGCAGCCCCAGCCCCCACTCCCCCTGCGCGCCCGTCTCGCCTCGCCCCCGCATGTCACCGTGCCCACCGGTGGGCGACAGGGCGTGGCCGCAGAACAGGACGCGCGGGCCAGTCAGGTAGCCCTCGTCAATAGCCCGCGCCAGGCCGTAGTCGGCCCCGCCGGCGTCGCGGACCGTCGTGAAGCCGCGCATCAGCATCGCCTGGAGAATCTCGGCGGCGCGCGCCGCCGTGTACGTGGGCGACGTTCGGCCCAGGTCGGCCAGGTTCGCCGTCCAGGCCGTGACGTGGACGTGGGCGTCGCACAGCCCCGGCATCACCGTCTGCCCCCGCACGTCGACCACCTCGGCCTCGGCCGGCAGGGGCCGGTCGATCCCGCGCGGCTCGACCCTGTCGATGACCCCACTCCGCACCACCACACGGTGGTCGGTCAGCCGCCGCCCCTCGATCACATCCAGCACCGCTGCGTTGTCGAGCACCAGTACCCTGTCCGCCATGCATCCCCCTTGCGCCTCGTCTGCCTCCGCTCACGTACGGGGCATGTTACTGCCAGGGATAGCCATCTGTCAAACAGGACCATGCTCACCCTTATCCATAGCTTGACAACCGAGCGCCTCCCGTGTAATCTAGCAGACACCCCCACTTGCCAGCCACCCGCCACAGGAGACACCCCATGCTGGCCAAGGTCCAGAGTTGCGCGCTCGTCGGCCTCGAAGGCCATCTCGTCGATGTTGAGGTCGATATCGCCCAGGGCATGACCTCCCTGGTCATTGTCGGCCTGCCCGACGCCGCCGTCAACGAGAGCAAGGAGCGCGTGCGAGCCGCCATCACCAACAGCGGCCTCATCTTCCCCCGCGGGCGCATGACCGTCAACCTGGCCCCCGCCGACGTCCGCAAGGAAGGCCCGGCCTACGACCTGCCCATCGCCGTTGGCCTGCTGGCCGCCACTGAGCAAATCTGGCCGGTCGACAGGACTGCCTTCATCGGTGAGCTGGCGCTCGACGGGGCGGTGCGCCACACCGACGGCATCCTGCCCATGGCGCTCGTCGCCCGCGAGTGCGGCATCCAGACCGTCTACGTTC
Organism: uncultured Anaerolineales bacterium; assembly: GCA_964557745.1. Taxonomy (GTDB): domain Bacteria; phylum Chloroflexota; class Anaerolineae; order Epilineales; family JAHCIE01; genus JAHCIE01. The sequence continues at coordinate 583 of CAZLBQ010000180.1, read as the reverse complement.
CGGTCTCGGACGCCGCCGAGGCGGCCCTGGTGGACGGGCTGACCGTCTACGGCGTGGCGACGCTGCCCGAACTCGTCGCCCACCTGCAGGGCCTGCGCAAGCTGGCCCCGACCACGCCCCAGTTCAGGCTGGACGACAGCGAGCCGCCCTACGCCACCGACTTCGCCCACGTCAAAGGGCAGGAGCATGTCAAGCGCGCCCTGGAAGTCGCCGCGTCGGGCGGCCACAACCTGCTCATGATGGGGCCGCCCGGCACGGGCAAGACCCTCATGGCGCGGGCGCTGCCCGGCATCCTGCCGCGCCTCAGCCTCCACGAGGCGCTGGAGGTCACCAAGGTCTACTCCGTCGCGGGCATGCTGCCCGCCGACCAGCCCCTCATCCGCTACCGCCCCTTCCGCGCCCCCCACCACACCATCAGCCACGCCGGCCTGGTCGGGGGCGGGGGGCTGCCCCGCCCCGGCGAGATTACTCTCGCCCACCACGGGGTCCTGTTCCTGGATGAACTGCCCGAGTTCAACGCGCGGACGCTGGAAGTCATGCGCCAGCCCCTCGAAGACCACATCGTCACCATCAGCCGCGCCAG
>CAZLBQ010000179.1:0-11095 GCA_964557745.1 uncultured Anaerolineales bacterium | reverse complement strand
ACGGCATTTGCGAGATTTGCGGTGAGCCGATTGATCCGGAGCGCCTGGCCCTGCTGCCGCACACCACGATGTGCATCAAGTGCAAGCAGGCCCAAGAGAAGCGCCGCCGCTAGCCCGGATGAGTGTTCCAATGAAGACCCCAAGGGTTTCGAAAGCCCTTGGGGTCTTTTCACGTCGCCGCCCGGCGTGGCTTGTGTTCAGCCCCGGCGTAGTGTAGAATAGTCGGCAAGGAGGGCGTGTGCAACCAGGACAAATCTTCCCATCCCCCCACCCGCTCGTCAGACACAAACTGTCGCGGCTGCGTAGCGTCGACACGGAACCCAAGAAGTTCCGCGAGTTGGTGCGCGAGATCTCGATTCTCCTCGCCTATGAGGCCACGGCGGACTTGGCCCTCGATCCGCTGACCGTCCAGACGCCGCTGGCGCAGACCCAGGGGTGGGAGTTGGCCGAGAAGATTGGCCTGGTCCCGATTCTGCGCGCGGGCCTGGGGATGGTGGAGGGTATCTGGGAGATGATGCCGTCGGCCGAGGTGTGGCACATTGGCCTCTACCGCGACGAGCACACCCTCAAGCCGGTCACCTACTACAACAAGCTGCCCGTGGAGCCGCGCGTGTCGGTCGTCCTGGTCCTCGATCCCATGCTGGCGACGGGCGGCTCGGCCGTGGCGACGGTGGACATTCTCAAGAACTGGGGGGCCAAGCGCATCAAGTACGTCGGCCTCATCGCGGCGCCGGAGGGCATCGCGCGCCTCCAGACCGCCCACCCCGACGTCCCCATCCACATTGGCGCGGTCGACGAGCGGCTGACGCGTGAGGGCGACCCCTGGCCGCCAGGCTATATCCTGCCCGGCCTGGGTGACGCCGGCGACCGGCAGTTCGGGACCGGCTGAAATGTCCGCCTGCCGCCTGCCGCCTGCCGCCGCCTGCCTGCCGACTGACCACTGACCACCGACCACTGTTCATGCTCCAAGCTGCCGCGCTCGTCTTCCTGGTTGCCGTCCTCGTCGCGGGCCTGACCATGCCCCTCGTCGCCCGGCTGGCCCGCTGGGTGGGCGCAGTCGACATCCCGCGCCAGGCCAAGCATGTCCACCGCCGCGCCATCCCTCGTTGGGGCGGGCTGGGCCTGGCGCTCGGCTTCTTCGCGGCGTCGGGCGTCGCCTACGCCGTCCACGTCTGGGGCTGGATCCCGCCGCCCCAGGACCCCGAAGACTGGTGGCGGCTGCAAGGCGTCCTGCTCGGCGCGGGCCTCGCGCTCGCGTTTGGCATGTGGGACGACTGGCGCGAGCTGGCCCCGCTGCCCCAATTCCTCGCCCAGTTCCTCCTCGCCCTGCTCGCCATCTTCCACGTCGTGTGGATCGAGGTCTTCGGCAACCCGCTGACCGCTCAGAACGGCGACCTGATTTTCCTCCCGACGTGGCTGACCATCCCCTTCACCGTGTTCTGGATCATGGGCATGATGAACACCGTCAACTTCCTCGACGGACTGGACGGGCTGGCCGGTGGTGTGGCCCTCATCGCCGCCCTCCTGTTCGCGTGGCACGCCTACAGCCTGGGCCAGACAACCGTCGCCCTGTTCGCCCTCGCGCTGGCGGGGGCGTGCCTGGGCTTCTTGCCCTGGAACTTCCACCCGGCCCGCATCTTCATGGGCACGGCCGGCTCGGCCCTGCTCGGCTTCTGCCTCGCCACGTTCGCCATTCTCGCCCCCGCTAAGGTGGCGACGGCGCTGCTCATCCTCGGCCTGCCCATCCTCGACGTGGCCTGGCTCATCGTCAGCCGCTGGCGGCGCGGCCAGCCGCCCATGCAGGGCAGCCGCGACCACCTCCACCACCGCCTGTATGACCTAGGGCTATCCCAGCGCCAGGTCGTCCTCCTCTACTACGCGTTCGCCCTCAGCGGCGGCGTGTTGGCCCTGCTACTGCCGGTGCGCGTCTACAAGCTGGTGGCCTTGCTGGTTCTCAGCGCCGTTGGTCTGCTGGGTCTGTGGCTGCTCAGCCGCCCGACGCTCCAGTCCCACCGCCACCAAGAAGCCCCCGATGCCTGACAAACCCCTCCTCCCCGGCGCCGAGCCGTTCTTCCTGCGCGGCAATAGCGTCGGCTGTCTGCTCCTTCACGGCCTGACCGGCACACCCTACGAGGTCCGCGAGTTGGGCCAGCGGCTCAACGGCGCGGGCTACACCGTCGCCGGCATCCGCCTGCCCGGCCACGCCACCCGCTACCAGGACCTGGACACCGTCACCTGGCGCGATTGGACCGACGCGGTGGATGTCGGCTGGGAGATGCTGGCGCAGCGCTGTGACCAGGTCTACCTGATGGGCCTGAGTATGGGCGCGGTCCTGGCGCTGCACGCGGCGGCCAATCATCCTGCCAACGGCGTCGTCGCCCTGTCCGTCCTGTGGAATCTCCCGCGCTGGCAGGTCTGGCTGGCGGAGCGCGCGGTCGGCTTCGCGCCGTATCAGCGCAAGCGCAGCGGCAGCAGCATCGCCGACCCGGCCGCCAAGGCGGCGCACCCGACCTACACGCACATGCCCATGCGCGCCGTCCTCCAGGCCGACCAGTTGCTCGCCACCACGCGGGCCGCGTTGCCGCAAGTGACCTGCCCGGCCCTGCTCATCCACTCGCGCCGCGACCCGGTCGCCCCGCCAGCCGGCGCGCCCCTAGTCCTGGCGGCCCTCGGCAGCCAGGACAAGGCGTTGCATTGGGTCGAGCGGGGCGCTCATATCATCAGCGAGGACTACGACAAGGAAGAGGTGTTTCGCCTCGCGCTGGCGTTCTCGGCGGGAGCCTCTCAGACCTAAGTCGGCCGGCCCTTTTGTACTGCAATAATAGCAGGCTTATAATCCCTTGTAGTCGAGCAGGCTCCCCAGATTGGGATGAATTTAGCCGCATGACTTGGGAAGACATCGAAGCCGGCGCGAGAGCTAATCGACCCGGCTTCAAGGTCGTACGCAAGTTGTTGACGGACAGGAGGTTCGACCGATGAAGCAACCTGTGTTTGCCAAGTTGTTGGCGTTTTTGGACAGGCTTGAGGCGGACAACATCGACTACACCCTGACCCGCAATCGAGATGAAGCCCTTATGGTGCTCATCGCCGTACCAGGCGAACGCTGGGAGGTCGAATTCTTCGCGGATGGGTCGGTCGAAGTGGAGAAGTTCGTCAGTCAGGGCGAAATCTATGGCGAAGACGCGGTGCAGACGTGGCTGGCGGAGCAGGGTGATCTTGAGAGGAACGAGGCGGGAACGCCGGATCAAGTTCCTGCCTTATCGGCCGACTAAGAGGGGAGCGTCCTATGGCATCGCTGCGGAAAGAGTTGTACTCCCCCGAAGTTTATCTCGCCCGCGACCGCGAGGCAGAGGAGAAGAGCGAGTACTGGGATGGTTATGTGTACACCATGCCAGGAGCTAACCGTCGTCACAACGTGATTGTCTCCAATGTTGGAACGACGTTGAACGTTCAACTGGCGGCGAAACCGTGCGAGGTCTATCCGTCGGACATGCGGGTCCGCATTCCGCGCTCCCACCGCTACCTCTATCCCGATGTCACGGTGGTATGTGGCGAGCCGCGCTTTGAGGATGAGCGCATCGACATTCTCGTGAACCCGACAGTGGTGGTGGAAGTGCTGTCCGAGTCGACGGAGCGGTTCGACCGCGGCAAGAAGTTCGATGCCTACCGCCAACTCGACTCGCTACAAGTTTACGTCCTCATCGCCCAGGACGAGCCACACGTCTACCTGTATACGCGCCAGACCGACGGCGGCTGGCTGTTCACCGAAGCCACCGCGCTCGCCGCTGTGCTGCCGCTGGCGCCCATTGGTTGCGAGTTGAGCCTGGCCGACGTATATCGCAAGGTGCAGTTCCCGACGCCGGATTAACGGTCCGGTAGGACAGCGATCACCTCGACTTCGACCCTCACCCCTTCCTCCCCCAGACCCGCGACAATTAGGCCCGTGTGCGGCGGGCGGTGGTCGCCCAGCGCGGCCAGCCGCACGGCGCCGACCTTGGGCGCGTCGGCTCGGTCCACGAGGAACGTCGTCATTTTGACGACGTTGGGCCAGTCGACGCCCGCTGCGTGCAGGATACGTGTCAGGTTGGCGAAGATGACACGCGCCTGGGCTTCGGCGTCGCCCGGCGCGATGAGGCGCCGGTTCTCGTCCCGCGCCACCTGGCCCGCGACATAAACGGTGTTGCCCGCGCGCATGGCGTGGGTGTACGACGGCGCGTGGTACATGCCGTCCGGCTGGATCATCTGGTAGAAGTCAGTGTTCATGGCAGCCTAGCGGAAGGTGATGCGCCGGCCCTGGGCGCGGCTGATGAGTTGATAGAGGACGTAGATGAGCGCGCCCATGAGCACGTCGATGGCGAGGGTCAGGGTGAAGGCGAACAGGAGGACGTCCAGGATGCGCTGGGCGAGGGGCAGCACATCGGCAGGGACCTCACGCGTTCCGGTGAACAGGATGACCAGCGCGCCGAGAGCGATAGCGTAGAGCAGCGTCGCCAGCCAGCCACGGCGATCCGACTCGCTGGGCGTCAGGCTGTTGCTGACGCTGAAGACGAGGTAGAGCCACAGCCAGGCGTCGGGGACGCGAAACAGGTCAGGCAGGTGGGTGACCACCTGGGCCATGCGCGTCGTGGGCGGGACGACGTCACCGAGGGCCTGGCCGAAGCCATACCAGGCGACGGCCAGGACGGCCAGCGTGCCAAAGAAGAAGGGGGCCGCCCCGATCAAGGTGGAACGCACCGGGTCGGAGCGGCCAATCATGACATAGCCCATCGTCACCTGGACGTGTCGCCCCCGCGAGACCGTCTGCGATGGTCCCAGCGAGAACTTGCCCGTGGGGACGAAAAGGAGCTTGGCCGTCAGCCAGTGGCTTAACTCGTGCAGGAAGATGCCCGGCGCCAGGACGATGAAGCGCAGCCAGATGGCGCGGTAGTCCGAGCCGAGCAGCAGGAAACCGACGGCGTGCAGGTAGAGCATCACCCAGCGCTTGATCACGGCGCCGAGCAGCATGATCCCCGTCAGCCAGAAGACGGCCAGCCAGAGGTCGAATATCACGCGAGGGGACTACAGCGCTGCCTGCACAATCGCCGTGAAGTCGGGAGCCTTGAGCGCCGCGCCGCCGACCAGCGCGCCGTCGATGTCGGGCTGGCCCAGCAACTCGCGGGCGTTGGCGGGCGTGACCGAGCCGCCGTACTGGATGCGGATGGCCTGCGCCACCGTCTCGCCGTAGAGTTCGGCCAGCGCGCCGCGAATGTTCAGGCCGATGACCGCGTTCGCCCCGGCTGGCGTCGCCGCCTTGCCGGTGCCGATGGCCCACACCGGCTCGTAGGCGACTACCGTACCCTGGGCCTGGTCGGCGGTCAGGCCGGCGAACGCGCCTTTGATCTGCCGCGTCACGACCTCGGCCGTCTTGCCCGCCTCGTTCTCCTCCAGCACCTCACCCACGGCGATAATCGGAATCAGGTTGTGGGCCAGCGCCGCGTGGACCTTCTTGTTCACCGTCTCGTCGGTCTCGCCAAACAGCTTGCGCCGCTCGGAGTGGCCGAGGATGACATAGTCCACCACGCCCTGGAGCATGAGAGGCGTAATCTCGCCGGTGTATGCGCCCTGCTTCTCCCAGTACATGTTTTGCGCGCCGACCTTGATGCGCGTGCCCTTGAGCCGCTCGGCCACGGCGTAGAGCGCCGTGAACGGTGGGCAGACGACGACGTCGACGCCCGTCACGTCGCCGACGCTCTTCAGCAGGTCGTCCACCAGCGCCAGCGCTTCGGGGACGGTCTTGAACGCTTTCCAGTTGCCCGCAATAATGGGGGTTCGCATTGACTCTCCTGTGCGTTTGGAACGCGGATATGCGCGAATTTAGCCTACGCTATACGGCTATTATACTCCTAATCGGCGTCCATCCGCGTTCGTCCGCGTTCGATTCTATTCCTCTTGGGGAGAGGTTTGGTCACATTTGATGACGACGAGGGCGAAGTCGTCGAATTGGGGCGCGTCCTGGGTGAAGCTCGTCACGGCGGCGATGATGGCGCTGATGATGTCGGCCGCGTTGCGGTCATGGGCATCGCGGATGACGGTCGCCAAGCGCGCCTCGCCAAAGTCCTCCTCGCGCGGGTTAATGGCCTCGGTCACGCCGTCGGTGTAGAGGACGAGGACATCGCCCGGTTCCATCGTCGTGCAGTGTTCATACAGCTGGATAGGTTCGATGGCCCCCAACACGATGCCGCGACTCTCCAGATACTCGACGCTGTCGGTGGCGGCGTGGTAGAGAGCGGGCGGCGTGTGGCCCGCGTTGACATAGATGAGCTTGCCCTTCGCCGGATCGAGGATACAGTAGCACAGCGTCACGAACATGTCGGTCCGCGTGTCCTTGAGGAGCAAGGTGTTGGCGCGCTCAAGCGCCTCGGCAGGGGGCCGCCGCCCCAGCACCGACGCCCGAATCGAGCTGCGGGCGACGGCCATGAAGATGGCGGCGGGGATGCCCTTGTCCGACACGTCGGCAATGATAAAGCCCCAGCGGCCCTCGGTCAGGCTCAGGAAGTCGTAGAAGTCGCCTGCCATCTCCAGGGCGGGCCGCCAGAAGGCCGCCACCTCCCAGCCGGGGATGATGGGCGGGCTTTCGGGCAGTAGGGACGACTGAATCTCGGCCGCCAGGGCCAGCTCCTGCTCCAGCCGCTGGCGGGCCAGCGTCTCCTCGTACAGCCGCGCCTCCTCGATGGCGATGGCGATCTGATCGGCCAGGGTCTGGAGGACGAACAGGTCGTCCTTGTCGAAGGCGTTGACGCGATTGCTCTGGACATCCAGCACACCCACGACGCGCGTCTCGACCTTGAGCGGCACGGCCAACTCCGAGCGCGTCTGGCGCAGCAGCCGTTCCGGGTCCATGACGTAGCGCGGCTCGCGCGTCACGTCATTAGCCAGCAGCGGCTCGCCTTGCTCCGCCACCCAACCGATGATGCCGCGTCCGCGCGGGATGCGGTAGCCCCGCGCGCGCCGCTCGTCGTGGATGCTGCCGGTGCTGGCCCGAAAGACCACCGTCTCCTCGTGGACGGTCAGAATCTGGACGAAGTCGTAGCCGAAGCTGGCCTGCACCAACTGGACGACGCGGCTGAACAACTCGTCCAGGTTGATGATCGCAGCGACCTGGCGGCTGACCTCGCTGATGGCGCTGAGCTGGATAGCGCGCTTCCACTCGCGCTCGTAGAGCCGCGCGTTCTCGACACCGACGGCGAGTTGCGTCCCCATGGTGGACAATAAGCGCACCTGGTTGGCGTTGAAGGCGTGCGGCGTGTGGCTCTGGATGAGCATGCCGCCGATGACGTCACGTCCCGCCATGAGCGGCACCGCGAGCAGCGAGCGGGTGTCTGGGGCCAGGCTGACGTCGGGCAGGCCGACGTGCTCTTCCACCTCATCGACGCGCTGCGCCTCGCGGCCGTCGCGCAGCCACTCGTGCAAGCCATCGGTGGGCATCTGGTCGGGCGACCGCCGCTCCCCCTCGTGCACCCACAGAACGGGGCGCAAGGCGTCGCGGTCGGGGTCGACCAGGACGAGGCGGAAGTCATCGCCGTGAACGACGCGGTCGGCGTACTCGTAGGCCAGGTCGGCCAAGCGCTTGAGGTCCATCTGCGCGCCGATGATCGCCTGCTCCAACTCCTCGAAGGTTGTCAACTCAGTGACGCGGTCGTTGAGTTCCTGCTGGGTGAGCGCCTGCCAGTGGATAAGCAGGCTGACGGCGATGAGGATGGCGGCGAGGATGCCGAACTCGAGCGGGCCAAGAGTCGTGTAGACCGCAGCGAACACAGGCGCGACCGGCAGGGGCAGGAGTTCAACGACCAGGGAGGCGGGCCACACCTGGCGCAGGAAGCGCGCGGCCGCCGCCCAGCCGTCGCTCAGGGCAACACGCACCATCCACCCGACATGGTCTAGCGCAAACCACGTGATGAACAGGCCCAGCATGGGGACGACCTGGTCTAGCTCGACGTTGCGCGGTGGGAAGCGCCCGCCGAGGGCGACAAAGACCGCCCCGCCGACCAGGGCCATAATGGCCTTAAGACCGGCGTTGAACAGCGGCGTGCCCAGGTGCGTGCTAGGGTGAAAGGGGAGGCGGCGGAAGGCGTGCGCCGCCAGGTAGGCGGCCTCGCTGACAGCGGCGACCCACCCGCCGCTGACCGGCCCAAAGACGAGCAGCGCGGCGATGTCAGCGACGCCCACCAGGCTGTGGGTCGCCTCCGGGACGATACGGAAGCCGGCGCGCTTGAGCAGGGTCGAGAGCAGCGCGAAGTCGGCCAGCGGGAGCAAGCCACCCAGGACGCCCTGCCGGGGCGACAGGACGAGCAGCAAGCCCAGGCCGACAACGCCCACCAGGAACTGGTAGATGCGGGCGCGAACGGGTAGACGCATAGCCAATGGAACTACTTCTTGAAAGCCTTGATGGCGTGCTCCTCGGTGTCGTGAATATCCAGAATCATGTCAAAGCCCGCCATGCGGAATATCTTCTTCACCGATGGCGTCAGGTTGAACAACTTGATGTCGCCCCCCTGGCGCTTGGCGCGGCGCACGGCCAGCAGCAGGGTGCGCAGGCCCGAGGAACTGATGTAGTTGACCTGTTGAAAGTCAACCGCGATCCGGGTGTGCTTGTCGGCATTCAGCGCCTCCAGCTCACTCTCCAGATACTGGTTCCCATTAGCGTCCAGGCGGCCGCGCGGCTGGATGATCATTACCTGGGAGTCGTAGCGCGAAGGGCAGGTGGCGATGGCGCGCCGACTGCGGATCATGGTCAGTTCGTTCCAGCCGTCCTCGCCAAAGCGGAAGGTGACTTCATCCATGAGCTTGCGCATGAAGTACAGGCCCAGCCCGCCGATGCCGCGCTCTTCAAGCGGCGCGTTAATGTCCGGCTCGGCCACCATCTCTGGATCGAAGGGCTGGCCGTGGTCGCGCAGCGTGACGACAAAGTCGTCGCTGCGCCGCTCGGCGGTAATCTCAATCGGGCCTTCGGCCCCTTCATAGGCGTGCTCGATGATATTGGTGACCGCCTCGTCCACCGCCATCTGGATGTTGTAGGCTTCTTGATCCGTCAGGCCGAAATTGGCGGCGACTTCCGCGATGAACTCCGCCAGCCGCGCCAGGTTCTCCGGACGGCTGGTGATGGTCAGGACGTAGCGGTCGAGTGTGGTCATGGGACCCTCTTTACCACGACAAGAGTAATATCATCAAATGGCGGTTGGCCGGCTGTAAACGCGTTCACTGCCGCCACAATCTGCTCGGTCATCTCGCGCGCTGACCCATGATGGTAGGCCAGCGCCGTCGCCAGCAGCCGATCCTCGCCAAACGGCTGCAGCTGTCGATCCACTGCCTCGGTCACGCCGTCGGTGTACAGGATGAGCATATCACCCGGCTCCAGCGTCGCCTCTTCCTGGACCCATAGCACGTCGGGCAGGACGCCCAGGACCGGACCGTGGACCTCCTCGCCCAACCACTCGGCTTGCCCATCCGCGCGGACCAGCAGCGGCGGGTTGTGGCCCGCGTTCACATAGTGAGCCGCCCCGCCCGCGCTCAAGGCGACATAGAATGCCGTGACAAACATGCTCGACTCGGCATCGGCGGCGATGAGGCGGTTAGCCTGGGTGATGGCGCTGGCCGGTAGGTCGGTCGCCATGATGCTGGCGCGGAGCAGGCTGCGCGACACGGCCATGAAGATGGCGGCCGGCGCACCCTTGTCCGAGACATCAGCAATAACGACGCCTAAGCGACCGTCGGACTGGCGGACGAAGTCGTAGAAGTCGCCGGTGACGGTACGCGCTGGCTCCCAGCGCTGGCAGATATCCCAGCCGGGCGTGTCGGGCGGGTAGTCGGGCAGGAAGCTGCGCTGGATATGGCGGGCCAGTTCCAGTTCCTGGGCCAGCCGCTCCGCTTCCAGCTCGGCCTCGCGCAGCCGCTGGTTCTCGACGGCGATGGCCGTCTGGTTGGCGATGCCGCTGGCGATTTCCAGCAGGCGCGGCGTGAAGCGGTCGGCGGCCAGGTTCAGGTCGAGCGCCATGGCCCCTACCAGCAGGCTGCGGGCGATGAGCGGCGCGAGCAGGACGCGGTTGGCGCCAAACAGGTCGAGCAGCGCCAGGTCGCCGGGGGCGGCGTGCGTACGCTCCAACAGCAGGGGGTGACGCGTCAGCAGCAGGCGGTCGAAGGCCGCCCCCGGCTCCGCTGTGGCCTGGGCATAGAATCGCGCTTCCTGCTCCTCAGAGAGTTCCACGGCGCTGACCAGGCGGCGCGGGGTGAAGCGCTGCTCGGCGGCGTTCCAGACGTAGAAGCCGCAGTGGTTCGCGCCCAGGAACAGCGGCGCAATCCGCCCCACCGTCTCCAAGACGTCGTCGACGCTCTCGTCGTCGCGCACGTTCTCGGCGACCTGCAGCAGGGCGTTGCGCAGCCAGGCCTCCTCGGCCTTCTCCTCGTACTCGCGGGCATTGTGGACCGCCAGGGCGGCCTGGGCGGCAATCAGACCGAGCAGCCGTGTGTCGTCGGCGTTGAAGTGGGACGGCACAAGACTGTAGACGGCCAGGACGCCGATGCGCTCGCCCCCCAATTCAACGGGCACGGCCAGCGCCGAGCGCCAGCCATGCGCCTCAACCACATCGGAGACCGGCTCCTCGCCTGTGCTCAGGTCAGATTTCAGAACCGGCCTCCCGGCCCGGACAACCTGATCCGTCAAGGCGCCCGGCAGCAGCGTCAGGTCCAGGCCCGCGACGTATTCCTCTTGCCAACCGACCGTCGACACCAGACTGAGGCGGTTCTCGGTGGTGAAGAGCAGGAACGAGGCCGCGTCCGCGCCGAGTACACCTGCCGCCTCCTGGACGACCATTTCGGTCATCTGCTGCGGGTCGAGGCTGGACAGGAGGCCGTGGGACAGGCGGAGCAGGACATCCTGCTCGCGCAGGCGGCGGCTGCGCGCTACGTCGAGCAGCCGCGCCCGCTCAATTGCCATGCCGAGCTGGTCGCCAATCGCGCCTAGCACCTGCAAGTCGGCGCTGTGGAAGATCTGCTGCGAGGGCGCGGTGACGTTGAGGATACCCACCACGCGCTTGCGGGCGCGGATGGGGATGCTGGCGTG
>CAZLBQ010000178.1:2844-11143 GCA_964557745.1 uncultured Anaerolineales bacterium | reverse complement strand
CTAGTTTTCCGTGCTGTTCTGCGCACTCCGTGATCCAGAGTGTCCTGAGCGGTCAACGACCGGCGGATGCTTAAGGCAGGACGGACGGCGCGGGATAGGGGGCGAGCGTATTGACAGCCCCCGGCGTGAAGCCTGGGGCAATGCGCGTGACGACAACCACCGGATACGTGCCGAGCGCAGTTGGAAGGGGGCGACCCGGTGGCGCGGGTAGGCCAGGAATTACAGCACCCTGGGGCCATGGCGTGGCGGGGACGGCATTGGTCGGAGGGGGCTTGACCGTGCCAATGAAAGCAGAAGACGGTAGTGGCGTCACCCTGGGCGCATCATCTAGCAAGGTTGGGTCATTCAGTGCCCGTCGGAACAGCCCGCCGCGAGGCGAGGTGAGAGTCAGACTTGGGAAACCTGTGCGCAGGTTAAATACATAACCGAGATAGGTGGCACGCATCTCTGCTGGAGCGACAGCGGGGCGTATGCCTGGCATGTTACTGACATCAAAATCGCCTTTGAGAATGACCAGCATCATGAGAGGCGGGTCCGAGCTATGATAGGCCGGCGCTGGTAAATCCAGGGCCGCGATATCTTCGGGCACCACGCGCCGGATTAGGGCGACTTCAGGAGCGCCACTGAGAACCCGAAAATGCGTACAGGTATAATCGAGGGCTGCCTGGGCCACCTCTTCGGGCGAGGCTGTGACCAGAGGGCGCTGGACAAACGTCTGACATGATGGGCGAGGCGCCGCTAGAGTAGCTGGCGAGGTGGGAGAATTGAGCAAGGCGAGGGCCGGGTTAGGGGGGACGGTGTTCGCCATAGGCAGAGTGACGAGGCGCACGCTCTCATGTGGCCCCGGTCGGGCCAGGAGGACAACAGCTAGACCAACAGCGAGCAAACTCACGAGAACCACCACCGATGCCTTGTTCACCGCCTCCCTCCTCGCTCAATAGCTAATCAACCAATCTTGATAGAGGCCACAGCGGCTGATTACCCCTCCAACATTATTAAGACCCGATGTGTAGCACCAGGGGTAATCCTGACCATCTAGAACACTATAATAGCGGTTCGACGCGATATAAGCCGAACCGACAGCACAAGATTTACATTGTGCTTCGGTCCCGGCGAAGACATAATTTAGCCGACTAACCCCAAGGTCTGTATCATTTTGTAGAAAAGTATGGCAAACAGACTCCGAGACACACCACTCAGCATGCCATCTATTTCCACCAACATATCGATTTCTATAGTAGTAATATACTCCGGGCACCATCGTCATTGTATCATCAATTTGCTGCCCGCTACTTCCATTCGTGCTATGCCAGCTAGTATAAGGATGAATAACACAATTTTGCCCTTGCTCACAATTTTTCATAGGACCAGACTCAATAAAGACAGTCAGATTCGTTGTCGCAATTGGAACAGCCGCCCATTCAACATTGATATTCGGATTAGGGGTTTGCACCCAGGCCGACGAGCCTCCATAATAGGGCGACTCGACACTTCGCAGGCCTACTATTTGAGCCAGATATGGGTACTTCTCCAGAGTCCAATCGTCCATTCGTATCGATGGAGTAGGGGGACCACTAGCCGTCATAAGAACCAAGAGTAGCGGATAATCGGCATAAAACCGACATGATAGAGGGCTCCATGGTATAGAAATTTTACTTTCACAATCGTGAGTTGAGTTGCCAGTCCAACTCAAAGCCGCACTACTTTGACCATCAGGGGAATTAGCATATGCTCTTAGACGATAGTAGACATTAGCCTCAGCTGGAACGAATTGATACACACTACCGGGTGACGAACCTGGGCCAATATAACCATACCAATTCCCACCGGGTGTATGATTATTAGAACCTGAAGCGACTCCCCACTGTACGTTCGACTGCCATCCGTTCATTCCTTCTTCGAAGTTGGGATTCTGAATCAGATTATTCGTCGAGACAAAGTAGAAGTCGTCAACATAAGCTCTCTCACCAGCAGCAGCGTTGATGTAGACATTGACCTGGAGATTAGCGGTCCCAGCGGGAACAGTCAGTTCACAGCCAAGTGGAACGTAGGATTGTGAATTTGTAGACTGGCAAATGACAGTGCCCTTTGTATCACTATAATAGCTGAGATAAGCTGTGACGTTATTGGAGGATGTCCGTACCCATGCCCCTAGACGGTAATTACGTAGAGGAGTCGGAACAGGCGTTATCCATTGAAATATGGCGGCTACCCCGCCATTTGTCTGAACATAGGCCTCATACTGGCCTCCTGGAGTATGATTCGAGCCTATGCTAGTCAGGTTAATCGAACCCAGGTAAGGCTGCCAGGAACTCAGAAGACCTGTCTCAAAATCCGCATCGATAACACGGTTTAGAGGAGGGTCAAGTGTCTTCCATACCAACGGCTTATCATATACTTCCCCATAATTAAACTGAATATCAGCCACTCCACTTGTATTTGTATTTCTCAGAAACCACGCGCCACTCCGGAACACCCCCGGTGTATCAATACCATCACCATTCCAGTCCCCTACTATGGGCATATCCGTAGATAGTCCATATGCAAATAGAAGATCAGCGTTCCCAGAAGTATTCGTGTTGCGCAGATACCATGTCCCATTTCTTACTATACCAGGTGTATCAACACCATCACCATTCCAATCACCTACAATTGGCTTATCACCCGTGATACCATACCCAAAGCTCAAATCAGCCGAACCCGATGTATTACTATTACGAAGGTACCATATACCACCGCGAACTACGCCAACTGTTTCCACCGCATTGCCATCCCAATCGCCACAGATTGGGTAATCACCGGAGATGCCATAAGAAAAAGAGAGTTCAGGAGGACCATCTGAGATACTGTTTCGAATATACCATATTCCATTATTAACAACACCGGGTGTACGAGTACCGTTCCCGTCCCAGTCGCACAATAACGGGTTGTCGGAAGATCCCGTGGAATAATTGAATGTTTCGTTAGGCGCGCCAGTTGAAAGGGTCTCGCGAAAGTACCAGGTGAATGAGCGCCAAAGAGCGGGGCGCGCACTGAAGAGATTTGTCTGAAGAGCGACGTGGGAGGAGGTATATTGGACGTCTAGGTGTTCCCCAGCTACAGGTTGAGGCATAGTGGAACTTACTACTGAGATAACCAATACTCCTAGCCCCATCAAACAGACTAGATGTTGGCGTCTCATGGAGCCTCCTATGACGATCCATCAAAGCCAGCATGGGCAAAGCTTGATGAAGTCAAAAATGCCGGGGTGGCGAGGGAAGGCTGGAAAGGTGAGGCAAATTCGACTCCCAATACAATTTCAGTATACAACTGTTTCCAGAACTTGCCAATAGCTATTCCTAAATTTTACCCAGTAGTAATTACTGTGAGATTAGCGGCTCTTGGATCGGTCCAGACATCGATCGCGTCGGCCCTGCAAGTTGACGTGTAGCGACACCTCGACTATAGTTCTGCACACGTGTGCAATGACTATTCCGTCTCCACTCATCACGAGGACATCGCCCATGCCTCCCTCTCCCTTGTCTATCGGCCTCATCGGCGCCGGCCGCATCGGCCGCCTGCACGCCGCGCACCTGACCCACCGCGTCCCCCGCGCCCGCCTGGTCATGGTGGCGGATGTGGATGAGGCGGCGGCGCACCGCTGCGCCGACGACTTTGGCATCCCGACGGCCACGCGCGACGTTGAGGCGGTGCTCGCCAACAGCGACGTCCAGGCCGTCGTCATCTGCGCCAGCACCGACACCCACGCCCCCCTCATCGAGGCGGCGGCGCAGGCGGGCAAGCACATCTTCTGCGAGAAGCCCATCGCCCACGACCTGCCCGCCATCGACCGCGCCCTGGGGGCCGTCGAACGGGCGGGCGTCAAGCTCCAGGTTGGCTTCAACCGCCGCTTCGACGCCAACTTCCGCCGCGTCCGCCAGGCCGTCGAGCACGGCGAGGTCGGCCAGCCGCACCGCCTGCACATCGTCAGCCGCGACCCGGCCCCGCCCCCGCTGGCCTACGTCAAGGTCTCAGGCGGCATCTTCCTAGACATGACCATCCACGACTTCGACATGGCCCGCTATCTGATGGGCAGCGAGGTGGAGGAGGTCTACACCGTGGCCGGGGTGATGGTCGACCCGGCCATCGGCGCTGTCGGCGACCTGGACACGGCGCTCGTCGTGCTCAAGTTCGCCAACGGCGTCATCGGCTCGATTGACAACAGCCGCCGCGCCGTCTACGGCTACGACCAGCGCGTCGAGGTCTTCGGCAGCGGTGGCAGCATCAGCACCGAGAACAACTACCCCAACACGGCGACGGTGAGCGACGGGACGGGCATACGCCGCGACTTGCCGCTCAACTTCTTCCTGGACCGCTACGTCGACAGCTACATCGCGGAGATGAGCGCGTTCGTCGCCGCCGTACTCGACGACACCCCGACGCCCGTCAATGGCTGGGATGGCCGCGTTCCCGTCGTCATGGGGCTGGCGGCCCGCCGCTCGTATGATGAGAACCGGCCGGTGCGGCTGAGCGAAATCGGCTAGACCAAGCGAAGGCGGTCCGTTCCCTGAGGAACGGACCGCCTCGCCGTCGTCTGTTGGCCCTCGCCGGGCCTTAGCCAATGTGGATGTCGTTGACGACCGAGGACACGCCTGGCTCCTCGCGGATCAGGCTCTCGACCAGTTGCCGGTCGGCCGGCTTGCGGACCGAGCCGGTCAAGTGCACCACCGGCCCGTCGACCAGCACGTCAATGGGCCAATCCCGCGTTCGTTTGTCCGAGTCGAGCTTTGTCTGCAAGCGTTGCTGCAAATCGTTGCCGATCATGCTGCGCCTCCTGGGGGTTGACATTCGAGCGCCCTGAATGGCACGCTGGGTGAGCGGGCTGTCGCAGCCCACCCAGGGCATCGAGCAACTCCTGTGCCACCTTTTGGCAACCATCGCCTTCCAGTAGTCCAAGAGGTATTAGACAGGATTAACAGAATTGACAGAATACTGATCTTCCCCTCATGCTGCCAATTCTGTTAATCCTGGCTATTTATACTTGTCTAGCACTTCTAGCACTTGCGCGCGCGTCGGCAGCAGGGAGCCTGTGCCCAGGCGGGCCAGCCTGGCGGCGCGGACAGCGTTCGCCAGCCGCCCCAGCCGCGCCAGGGGCCAGCCCTCCAGGTAGCCGTAGACCACGCCCGCGTCGAATACGTCGGCGGCGGCGAACGTGTCACGGGCGATGACGGGCGGGGCAGGCACCCGCGCCTGCTCGTCGCGCCGCGCGGCCAGGCAGCCCGCGTCACCTAGCTTGACGACGGCCAACTCGACGCCCAGGGTGTGGAGCACCCGCGCCGCCTGCGCCTCGGTCTCAACGCCCAGGTGGCGCTGCGCCTCGTCCAGCGTCAGCATCACCACCTGGCTCAACTGGCACAGGGCGGTCAACCAGTCGGGGTCGGCGGGGACGAGGCCGGGGTCAAAGCAGACGGTCTTGCCCGCGCTGCTCAGGGCGTGGACGGCGAACACCATCTCGTCGGGGCGAGGCGATTGCGCGAAGACGTGGCCGCTGACCAGCACGGCACGGGATGGCTCGGCGCGCGCCCGCCAGTCGGGGACCAGCAGACCACCGGGCGCGGTGCCCGCGACGGCCACCGACGTGTGGCGGCCCGCGTCGTCCACCATGACGATGGCCGTGTCGCTCGTCGTCCCGTCGGGGGTCAAGACGCCCGCCGTATCGATGCCCTCGGCCCCTAGCAGCCGCAGCGCTTGGCGTCCATAGCCGTCGCCGCCCAGGTAGCCCGTCGCCCCGACACGCAGGCCCAGCCGCGCCGCCATGATGAGCGCGTTGGCGACACCGCCCGGCTGGACGACCAGGCCGCGCGCCGTCTGGCGCTGCCCAATGTCCAGCGGTAGGCTGGGGACCGGCAGCAGGACATCGACACTCAAGCCGCTGAGGTTGATGAGATCGAGCATGGTAGGCCTCGCTAGCCGTGATGATAGCCGAAGGCGCAGGGCGGTCAAGCTAGCCCAGGCTTGTACTCTGCCCCTGGATCGGCTAGAATTAGGCTCTACCTACTCAAGAGTGTGGAGGCGAGATGATTGTCATTCGATTGGACCGCCGCGTCTTGTATGCGGTCCTGGCCCTGCTGGTCGTCCTGCTGGCGCTCGGCGTGGGCCTGTTCCTGGGACGCGCGACGGGCGGTGAGAGCGCCGCTGTCGCCCCGGCTCCCCAGGCGGCCGCCCCGGGGGCGGCCCTGCCGCAGCCAGGCGCTGTCCCGCAGCAGAACCCGGCGGCGCAGGCGCCGCCTAGCAACGTCCCTCTCGTCACGGTGGAGGAGGCGCGCCAGAGGTTCGGGCAGCCGGGTGTCGTCTTTGTCGACGCGCGGACGGTCGAGGAGTACAAGTCGGGGCGCATCCAGGGCGCGATCAACATGCCGGCCAACGACTCGGCGACGAAGTACAACGAGTTGCCCAAGGACAAGGAGCTGATCCTCTACTGCGCCTGACCGCAGGAACAAGAGAGCGCCCGTGAG
The DNA here is from genome assembly GCA_964557745.1 of uncultured Anaerolineales bacterium. GTDB lineage: Bacteria > Chloroflexota > Anaerolineae > Epilineales > JAHCIE01 > JAHCIE01. Next base: position 4,649 of record CAZLBQ010000178.1, on the reverse strand, counting down.
GCGCAGATCCTCCTGCTCAACGGCTTCAAGAACGTCAAGGTGCTGAAGGGCGGCATCCAGGCCTGGCGCAACGCCAACCTGCCGATGGAAAAGTAGACAGCGACCGAGGACCAACAAACGCGGGGCGAGGGAAGGCGGTTGGTCCGCCTCCCTCGCCTTTCCTTTTGCTTGGCGGCAGCGCCTCTTTCCTCTGTGATGCGGCTGCCATCCCGTTGGGCCAGATAACCTTGACTCCCGTCCCGCCCCCAACCTCTACCCCGCCACCCTGCGCTCACGGCGGCATCTCATACAATGATGCGCTCTCGTTCCAGATTGTCCCGTCAACCTCTGGCGAACCGCCCTCCCTCCTCCGCGTGTCTGGTATCTCGCGGGATGCTTGCGTCCCGCAATATGTGCGCCACGATCGCTATGCCGGGCGCGTCCTCATCGAGATGCAGGAGCCTTCCTGCGGGGCTGGTTGCCAGGAGACACCGACGCCCTGGTCGTTCGACGTCCCCGTTGGCCCGTTGCCTCCCGACTGGTACGTTGTCCAACTTGCCTTCAATTGTGCGGGGGAGGTCTGGCCGTGTAGTAGTGCCGTCGTCGTGGTAGACAATATGACGGGTACGCCTACACCGCTGGTCACGGTGACGCCAACTCCTACGGGACAGGCAGGCGAACCTAGCCTGTATCTCCCCTATGTCATAGGGAAAGGCGGACGGTAAGTCCAACGCCGAACGGGTCACGACGCGCCAGCCCCCGTCGGTTCGCCAACCGATGCCGGGCTGGCGCGTGGCGCGTTCCGCAGTGGACGTGACACCGCCGCCGGAGGGGAGTACAATTGGGGGCGGGGCGGCGCTTGTCCGCGCCGACCTGGTGGCACACGGCTTGCCTGGCCTGCCTTATCGAGTGGAGAATAGCCCTTTGGGATAAGGAGGCTCCCATGCTTGGTAGTGTGATGCCCTCGCCATCGTTGCGGCCGGAGATCGAGCCGGCGGCGGAGGGCGCGGCGGCAATGGCCGAGACGGTGGAGACGGCCCAGGAGACGGGCGCGCAGCCGACGTCGGCCAGCGCCGAGGAGATGGAAGCCAAAGGCGTCGAGAAGATCAGCCAGGGCGTGGAGGACGCGCAGGCGGACTTGCCCGACGACTAAGGCCCGTTCCGACTGCCTATGATCGACTCTGAGATCCACGACGCGATTGCCGCGCTCCGCGCCGCCCTGCCCGCCTGGGACACCCCTCTGGTGGATGCTATGGCGGCGCGGGGCACGACGCCGTTCCGCGTCCTGGCCGCCACCATCCTCAGCCTGCGCACCCAGGACAGGACGACCGCCCAGGTGACGCCGCGCCTGTTCGCCCAGGCCGACACCCCCCAGGCCATGCTGGCCCTCAGCGCCGACGCCATCGAGCGCCTCATCTACCCTGTCGGCTTCTACCGCGTCAAGGCCCGCACCCTGCGCGACATCAGCCAGACTCTGGTGGACAAGTACGACGGCCGCGTCCCAGATGACCTGGACGAGTTGCTGACCCTGCCCGGCGTCGGGCGCAAGACGGCGAACCTGGTCGTCACGGCGGGCTACGGCAAGCCGGGCATCTGCGTCGACACTCACGTCCACCGCATCACCAACCGCTGGGGCTACGTCCACACCCGCACGCCCGACGCGACCGAGCTGGCGCTGCGGGCCAAGCTGCCCCCCGAATACTGGAACGAGATCAACACCCTGCTCGTCTCGCTGGGGCAGAACATCTGCCACCCGACGTCGCCGCGCTGCTCGGTCTGCCCGGTCCGCGCGTGGTGCGACCGCGTCGGCGTCACGCGCAGCCGGT
>CAZLBQ010000178.1:0-2744 GCA_964557745.1 uncultured Anaerolineales bacterium | reverse complement strand
CGAGGCGCGCGCCCTGGGCCGCGTCGTCGTGGCGCTGGACGACGACCCGACGGGTACGCAGACCGTCTACGGCGTCGACGTCCTGACTGAGTGGAGCGTGCCCTCCCTGGTGGACGCCCTGGCGCCGGGGCCGCCCTGCCTGTACATCCTGACCAACTCGCGCAGCCTGCCCACGGCCGAGGCCGAGGCGCTGGCGCGGGAAATCGGGGCGAACCTGGCCCAGGCGAGCCGCCAGGCCGGGCGCGACGTCACCGTCGTCAGCCGCAGCGACTCGACGCTGCGCGGCCACTACCCAGCGGAGGTTGACGCGCTGGGTGAGACCCTGAGCGCCGGGCTGGGCCTCCGCTTCGACGGCCACGTCCTGGCCCCCTTCTTCTTTGACGGCGGGCGGCTGACCGTCGACGACGTCCACTACGTCCGCGACGGCGAGCGCCTCGTGCCGGCGGGCGAGACCGAGTTCGCCCGCGACGCCGCCTTCGGCTACCGCGCCTCGCGCCTGCCCGAGTGGGTCGCGGAGAAGACGGGCGGGCGGGTCCACGCGGCGGACGTGCACCGCGTGACGCTGGACGACATCCGACGCGGCGGGCCTGATGAGGTCGCCCGCCAGCTGATGGACGTCAGCAGCGGCGTGACCATCCTCAACGCAGCGAGCGAGCGCGACATGGAGGTCGCCGCGCTAGGCGTGGTGCGCGCCGAGGCGGCGGGCAAGCACTTCCTCTACCGCACGGCGGCCTCGTTTGTGCGGGCGCGGTCGGGCCTGGCCAAGCGCGGCCTGCTGACGGCGGGCGAGCTTCTGGCCGCCAGCCACGGCCAGGGCGGCCTCGTCGTCGTCGGGTCGTACATCCAGAAGAGCAGCCAGCAACTGGTCGCGCTGCTCGCCGCGCCGGGGGTCAGCGGCGTCGAGTTGAGCGTCGCCGACATCATCGCGGGCGGGAGCGAGCGGGCGGCGGCCGACGCCGCGAGGGAGTTGGACGGCCTGCTGCGCGTGGGCGGGGTGGGCGTGGTCTACACCAGCCGCGGGCTGGTAACGGGCGCGACGCCGGCCGCGAGCCTGGCCGTGGGGCAGGCGGTGTCGCGGGCGCTGGTCGAGACGGTGCGGCGGGTGAGCGTCACGCCGCGCTTTGTCGTCGCTAAGGGCGGCATCACGTCCAGCGACACGGCGACCCAGGGGTTGGGCATCCGCAAGGCGCGCGTGCTGGGACAAATCCTGCCGGGCGTCCCGGTCTGGCAGGCGGGCGCCGAGAGCCGCTGGCCGGGCGTGCCCTACATCGTCTTCCCCGGCAACGTGGGCGGGCCGGAGGCGCTGGCGCAGGTGGTTCATCTCCTGAGGGCAGAGTCATGACCACCATGACCGGCGGCCAGGCTGTCGTCGCTACGCTCAAGTCCGAAGGCGTGACCGCCGTCTTCGGCATCATCTCGGTCCACATGCTGCCCATCTACGATGCCCTGTACGACGAGCCGTCGATCCGGCTCATCGTGCCGCGCCACGAACTGGCGGGCGGCTTCATGGCCGACGGCTACAGCCGCGTCAGCGGCCAGGTCGGCGTCTACCTGACCAGCACCGGCCCGGGCGCGGCGAACAGCGCGGGCGCGGTGGCCGAGGCGTGGACGGGCAGCAGCCGCGTGCTGCAACTCACCGGCCAGATCGACACACCCTATCTCGACCAGGGCAAGGGCTTCCTCCATGAGGCGCGGGACCAGTTGGGAATGTTCGACGCCCTCGGCGCACGGACGGCCCGTATCCTGACGCCGCAAGATGCGCCGGGCTGCCTGCACGAGGCGTTCAGCCGGCTGCGCCCGACGCGCCCCGGCCCGTACGTCTTGGAAATGCCCATCGACCAGCAGTACGCCACGGCTGAGGTGGACATCGGCCAGTCGGTTTCGGTGTCCCTGCCCTGCCCCGACGACGCCGACCTGGACCGCGCCGCCGACCTGCTGGCGCGGGCGCGGCGGCCCGTCCTGTGGCTGGGCGGTGGTGTCAACACCAGTGGCGCCCACGCCGAGGCGCGCCAGGTGGCCGAGACGCTGGGCGCGGCGGTGTTCACGACGCGCGGCGGGCGGGGGAGCATCCCCGACGACCACCCCCTCGTTGTCGGGAACTTCTCGAACGACGCCGACGCGCGGGCCTTCCTTGCGTCGGCGGATGTCGTCCTGGCCGTCGGGACGCGCTTCTCGGGGCAGGCGACGCAGAACTGGCAGTTGCGGCTGCCGCCCGCGCTGGTCCGCGTCGACATCGACGCCGCCGAAGTCACGCATAACTACCCGCCCCAGGTCGCGCTGGTCGGTGACGCCAGGCTGACGCTGGCGGGCCTGCTGGCGCGCTTGAGCGAGCGCAAGGTCCAGACCGAGCCAGGGTATCGGGAGGAGATCGCGGCGCTGCGCGAGCGGGTGAGGGAGACGGCCCGCGCCACCGCGCCGCGCATCACCGCTCTCATGGACACGATCCGTCAGGCCACCCCGCGCGAGACCGTTTTCGTCACCGACTCGACCATCCCCGCCTACTATGGCGCGAACCACTACCTCCCCGTGCTGGCCGAGCGCGGCTTCGTCTCCCCCCACTCCGTCGCCATCGGGCCGGGGCTGCCCTTCGCCCTGGGCGCGCAGGCTGCCGCACCCAGTCAGCCCGTGGTGCTCATCGCGGGCGACGGCGGCTTCATGCTCCACGCCACGGAACTGGCAACCGCGGCCGAGGCGCGGCTCAACTTCGTCATCTGCCTGTTCAACAACCGGGGCTATGGCCTCCT
>CAZLBQ010000177.1:0-11220 GCA_964557745.1 uncultured Anaerolineales bacterium | reverse complement strand
CCCATGCTCGAGATCAAGATGAGCGGCGCGAGCAGCCCGCTGCCCATGACGACGACCCTCCAGACGACCGTCGCCTTGAGCCAGCCCATCAGTGGCTCGGTGCAACTGGCTCAGAGCGGCGGCGACGTCGCCCTCACCCTAGCCGCGCCAGCAGGCCAGGCCTACGACGTCAGCCTGCAGCGCGGGACGTGCTTTGGCTACGACCCGACGCCGCTCAAGACCTGGCCGGGCGCACACAGCGGCGACCGACTGGTCATGCCGGGCGCGGCGCTGCTGCGCCTCGCCGACGGCGCCCACGCGCTGCGGCTGACGGGCGGCGGCCAGAGCGTGTGCGCCACTCTGCTCGACCTGCCCAACGGTCCGTACAGCGACCGCATGGTGGACACGGCCGCCCTCGCGCCCTACGGCATCAGCGTGCGCGACATCGACAGCCACGGCGGCATGGCCGCCTACGTGCCCTTGCAGCCCGTCGTAGACCCGGCGGGCGGGAGCCGCGTGGCGCTCACAGCGCGCATGCTCTACCGCCCACTCGACCCGGCCCAGTGGGGCGACGACCACCAGGTTCGTGTCGTCTGGCTGGCCCAGATGCTCACCGACCAGTGCAGTACGGCGGGCTTCACGCCCAGCAGCGCCGACAAGCAGTACGAGGAGATGGCGACGTGGTGCCAGCAGCCCGCCCACCGCGTCGAGCAGGGCCAGGTGGTGCAGAGCTATCCCGACGACTGGACGCTGACCGGGCTGGCGGTGCGCGAGGACCACGGGCTGCAGGTGGCGGTGGCGCTGCAAGACCCGGCCCAGCCCATCAACGCGACCATCCGCAACGACCAGCACCTCTGGATTCTGGCCGACCACATCGACAAGTCGACGCTGGGCGTGGCCGACGTCAAGCAGCGCTTCGACAACCAGAGCAACGGCGGCGTGGACGAGACGGCCCGCTGGGGCTTCGACTCGGCCACGTTCCGCGTCTACACCTTCGCCTACCCGCAGCAAGACTACATCACCGATGTGATGATGCATCAGACGACGGCCATCCTGAACCAGAACTTCCCGGCCGAGCGCCGCGCGGCGGGTGCGGATACGCCGTCGCTACTCTTCTTCCGCGAGGAGCGGGCGCGGACGGTGAAACTCGGTGAGCCGGACGTCGTCACGACGAGCGGCGGGGTGTTGGCGGTGGACCTCAACGGCACCGTCCAGGAGGACCGCCACACCTTCCTCAACCTGGCTCCCTACCGCTTCCGCGATGGGCAGTGGGCGTCGTTCCCCATCGAGGAGTACTGGGACACGCTGGAGGTCCGCGTCCACGACATCCTGGCGGCGGATAGCCCCCAGGCCCCCGACCCCGACATCCTGCGCGGGCAAATCGAGCTGGCGCGCGGCTTCTACCTGGCGTTCTACCTGGGTATCGCCGACCTGACCCAGAGCGGGGCGACGCCGCTCGCCTCGCTCGACCCGCACAAGAAGACGGACGCGGCGCTGGCGAAGGACACCAAGGACCTCATCAAGGCCTCGCCCAAGGCCATCACCAGCGGCCTCATCAAGCCCCTGGCCGAGGAGGGCTTCAACGCCTACTTCGCGCTCAAGGCGGCCCAGGATGTCGCCAGCGGGGCCAACCCCGCGCAGCCGCTGTCGCGCGCCGACACGTTCTACAAGATCGCCGGCGAGGCGTGGAACAAGGGCATCAAGACCAAGTACCGCGACGCCTTCAACCCGCTGTCGTGGAACAGCAAGCTGCCCAAGGGCTGGCGCGTGGGGGCGACGGCCGCCGTCGCCGTCATCTCGGTGGCCGCCGTGGCGCTGAGCATCTGGGCGGCGGCGCAGGCCGGCCAGAGCGGCAATGGCTCCAAGGTCGCGGTCCAGGTGCTCAACGGGCTGAACCTGTTGACCAAGATTCGCAGCGCCATGAGCATCTGGAAGAAGGGGCTGGAGGCATTCTTCGGCATCAAGAAGACGGTGGGAGCGGCCTTCGAGATCACGCGTGGGGCGATCCGCGCCAACATCATCGGCGCGGTCATCTCCATCCTGTTCGTGTGGGGGGCGTTCGCCGCGCAGATGGCGCTGGCCCACGTCCAGGCGGGCAGCCTGACGTTCAACAAGGCGCTCGCGGAGGTCATCTCGGCCACCGTGATCTACGTCGTCTTGCTCGCCATCTCCCTGCTGCCGGTCGTCGGCCCCATCATCGACGCCATCGTCGGCCTGCTCGACGCGGTGGCGGCGCTGGTGTGCGGCCTGACGCCCGGCGCGGCGGACCATCCGGCGGGCAAGTGGCTGTGCGGCGGCATCTCCGGCGTCGCCACCAAACTCCTGACGTGGGTCGTCTACGGCGACAACCCGCTGGTCGGCAACCTGCGCGACCCCAACCGCCTCATGTTGAGCAACTACCGCCAGACGCTGGCCGCGCCCGAACAGGGCGTGACGGTCGGCAACAAGGTCAGCATCACCCTGGACCTGACCAGCACCATCATCCTCAACGACCTGATCAAGCGCGACGAGAACGGCAACACGGTCCAGGACGATATTCCCGTTGACTGGAAGGCGGCGGAGTACGCCTGGCAGTACAACAACGACAACCTGCGCCAGGCGACGCTGGTCTACAAGCTCCAGCCAGACCACACCGATCTCCACGGCGACCTGAGCCTGGGGCAGATGAAGGACGAGTGGCAGACGGAGGGCGCCCCCGGCCACTACGAGCGCGCGCCCTACTTCATTAGTAAGACGATTACCAGCGAGACGGCCAGCCCGCTGGCGCAGGCCGGCCTCAACCAGCCCATCCGGCTGACGCTCAGCGAGGGGCAGGCGCTGCCGCACCAGATCTGCTTCGCCATCCCCATTGTCGTGCCCCCGTTCCCGCCGGGCATCCCGAACCTGACCCTCATCCCGGTGTGCTACATCCGCGCCGAGAAGAGCACGACCCACCTCGACGTGGGGCAGAACATCAAGTACGACGTCTTCCCGGCCACGCTCGACGGCTTCCACGGCCTGGTCCCCAAGGACGGCGGCTACAGCCTGGCCTGGGGCCAGCGAGGCGACCTCACGTTCCCGCGCCAGAAGGACGCCGACGGCGACGGCCTGGTCGACGCGGCCGACGGCGGCAACGACCCCGATGACACCCGCTGGGACACCGATGGCGACGGCCTGTCGGATGCCGTCGAGCTGGCGCTGGGGACTAACCCCCGCGACCCCGATACCGACCACGACGGCGTCAGCGACTATGACGAGGCGCGGCTGGGGACGGACCCCCTGCGCGCCGACACCGACGGCGACGGCCTGCCCGATGGGGTGGAGATGCGCCACCCGGCGGCGAGCGGCGGCTGGGATGGCGGCTGGGAGTTTGTCTACGGCTTCGCGGCGGACGGCGGCCAGCTCAAGACGTGGGTTACATCGAACCCGCTGACAGCGGACGAGGACGACGACGGCCTGACCGACTTCCAGGAGAAGACCTACGGCTTCAACCCGCACGCGCCCTCCGACGCCCGTATCCTCACCTACCAGTCGCGGGTCGAGGAGCCAACTGCCCCACGCGTTCTGCTGCGCTTCGACGAGAACGCCGGCGCGGCGGGCTTCGGCGACAGCGCGGGCTACGGCCACAGCGGCCAGTGCGGCGGGGACACCTGCCCGACGGCGGGCCTGCCGGGCCGCTATGGCAGCGCGGCGCGCTTCGACGGCGTGCGCGACGTAGTGCGGCTCACCAACTTCCCGATCCTGGGCCGCGTCACCCTGGCCGCGTGGGTCAAGGCCGAAGCGTCCGACGGCGTCCGCAACATCGTCGCCCACGGCTACAGCGGGGCGCCGGCCGGCGAGGTCTACTTGCGGCTCGTCAATGGCACGGTCCAGGTTGGGGCCTGGAACGGGGCCGACCACTATACCTCGTTCTCCCTGGACCCGGCCGACGTGGGGCAGTGGGTCCACCTGGCCGGGGTCTACGACGGCTCGACGTGGCGGCTCTTCCGCAACGGCGTGGCGATGGCCGCGACGCCCGACCCGGTCGGCGCGGTCCCTGTCAACGCCGAGTGGGCCGTCGGCGCGGCGGCGAGCGGCGCGGAGCGCTTCTTCAAAGGGGCCATCGACGAGGTGGCCGTGTTCGACCGTGACCTGGGCGCCGCCGAGGTCCAGGCGCTCATGGAAGCGCGCTACAACCTCAACGACGGCCTGCTCCAGCCGGGCGAGACGCTGGGCTACGCCGGGACGGTCAAGAACGAGCTGACCAACCGCGACGCCAACGGGCTGCTGATGACCCAGACCGGCGGCTCGCTGAGCGGAAGCCTCGCGCCGCAGCCGTTCGTCTTGCGGCCCCAGGACGCCGTGACGCTGACCGGCCGACTGGACGTGGCCCTTAACGCGCCGTCCGGTCCCATTACCCTGACCCAGTCGGCGGGCGCGATCATCGTCGACCGCCGCGCCCAGTCCGCGCCGTCCGGCTCCAGCGTCTACGCCAATGCCTGGTTCAAGCTGGACGAGGCGGGCGGCCCGACTTACGCCGACGCGTCGGGCGCGTTCCCGCCCCTGACGGCCACCTGCGCGGGCGCGGCCTGCCCGACGCCCGACGGCGACGCCCTATTCGCCCACTTCCAGCGCTTCAGCGGCGCGGGCGACCACCTCACCGCGCCTGACGCGCCCGCCCTTCACGCCCTCGCCTTCAGCGTCGGCGCGTGGGTCAAGCCCACGGACACGGCGCGCGAGCAGGTCTTCATCGTCGGGCCGGGCTATGGCCTGACCCTGGAGCCGGGCGGCGCGGTGCGCGGCGACCTCTATCCCTGCAACGTCGACGACTTCCGACCCATCTTCGCCCCGGCCGGCGCGGTCCAGCCCGGCCAGTGGGCGCACGTGATGCTGACCTTCGACGGCGCGCGGCTGAACCTGTACGTCAACGGCCGCCCGGTCGCCGCGCCCGTGGCCGTCAACGTCGCCGCCTGCCCGGACCCGCGCCCGCTGCTCCTGGGCGGCGCGGCCGACGCCGCGTTCTCGCTGCAGGGCGGGCTGGCCGACGTGCGCCTCTACCCGGCCGCCCTCAGCGAGACCGAAGTCCGCGCCCTCATCAACCGCCCCACGCTGCGCCTCGCCTTTGACGAGGGCAGCGCCCAGCCGCCCGTCGATAGCTCGGGCCTCCATCACGGTGTGACGACGCTGTGCCCCCACGGCAACTGCGCGAAGGTGTCAGGCGTGAGCGGCCAGGCCGAGATTCTCTACAACTACAACGTGGACGACCCGGACGCGGCCACCCTGAGCGTCACGCCAGTCGGCTCGGCCCTCGACCTCAGCAGCGGGCGCTTCACCATCTCGACGTGGATCAGCCCCACCATGCGCAGCGCCGCCAACAACGGCGTCATCCTGGACGACACCGACAACGGTGCCACCCTCTACCCCAGCCTGCGCCAGGAGCAGGGCCGCAAGCTCAAGTTCCAGTTCGCCACCGCCACGTCGAGCTACGAGCGCATCACGCCGTCGGACGTCCTGACCCTCGGCGCGTGGAACCACGTCGTGGTGACGTTCGACCTGGGGCTGTACGTCCTGTACGTCAACGGCGTCGAGCGCGACCGGCAGACCTTTGGCAGCGGCTTGCAGCCCAAGCCCTACAGCGGCGCGCTCCGCATCGGCTACCGTTTCGACGGCGCGTTCGACAGCTTTGAGATCTACCGCCAACCCCTCTCGGCCGAGGATGTCCAGGACCTCTACCGCTACACGTCGACGGCGCTCTACCTGCCGCTGGACGAAGCGCCGGGGGCCACCACCTTCAACGACATCCTCAGCCGGGGGAGCGCGGCGTGTGTCGGGAGCGGCTGCCCCGTGTCGGGGGTCAACGGGCGTGTCAACCAGGGCCTCCAGTTCGACGGCGTCAACAGCCGCCTGGAAACGCCGCTGGACGTGTTCAGCCGCTCCGGCGCCTTCGCCCTATGGTTCAAGACGACGGGGCCGAATGGGGAATTGGTCGCCGTCGCCGACCCGGCCCGTCCCACTAGCATCGACCGCGACATCCAGTTGATCGAGGGCATGGTGTGTATGCTCCTCAACGATGGCCGCCGCTCCGACATCCAGTGCACGACCGAGAACCACTTCAATGACGGGCGCTGGCACCACGTCGCCACGACGTTCGGGCCGGTCGGCGGGGCGCAGCAGCTCTACGTTGACGGTGTCCTGAAGGTCACCGGCCAGCAGAGCGTCGGCCTGTTCAACGGGCGCTACACGCTGCGGCTGGGCCGCGCCGGCACCGGCGAGGCTCCGTTCGGCGGCATCCTGGACGACGTGCGCGTCTTCAACAAGGAGCTCACGGCGAACGACATCCGAGCCATCTACACCAGCGCGCCGTCCTTCCGCTTGCGCTTTGAGGAGACGGCGGGGGCAACCCAGTTCCAGGACGACGCGGGCGGCTTGACGGCGACGTGCACCGCACCCGGCTGCCCGATGGCCGGCGTCAAGGGCCAGTTCGGCCACGGCGTCGAGTTCGACGGGGCGGCGGACGTCATTCTGGTCCCCACTGGTCTGAACCTACCCGATGGAGCGTTTACCGCCGGGCTGTGGGTGCGGCCCACGGCGAACCGGGGCACTGACTCGCCGCTGTTCAACCGTTCTGACCTGCGCATCAACCTCCAATCCGACCAGCGCGTCACGTTCAACATGTGTACAGGCGCGGGCAGCGGGCCGTGGTCCTACCAGGGGGTCAGCCACAACGCCCTCATCCCCAACTCCTGGAACCACATCATGGTCACCTTCGACGCCGCGCAGCCCGATGGCCAGCGCGCCCGGCTCTACCTGAACGGCTCCCTCGACACCACCGCGACGGTCCAGAGTGGCGCCTGCCAGCACGACGGCTTCCTGGCGCTAGGCGGTTGGATTTTCAACCAGTCCTTCAACGGCCGTATGGACGAAGTCGTCATGGTCCCGCGCGCGTTGACGGGACGCGAGGTCAACGACATCTTCCGCTACCAGGCGAGTTGGGTCCAGGAGGACCAGGCCCAGGTTGTGACCGTCGACGCCGACGCGCCCACGTCCAGCCTCAACGGCTACCGCGCCGGGCAGGACAACGCCATCGCGCAGCGCGACGTCGTCATGGGCGTCACCGCCGCCGACCGCACCTCCCGCGTCGCGCTGGTCGAGCTGGGCGTGCGCCCGGCGGGCCAGGCGGGCTTTACCTGGCTCGCCGCGCCGCCCTGCCGCGACACCCAGCCGGGCCGCGCCTGGTGCCCGACTTTCGACCCGGCCGCCTTCGCGGGCGAGGGCGTGTACGACATCCAGACCCGCGCTACCGACGCCGTCGGCAACCGCGAAGCCCCGACCCAGACCCTCCAGCTTGCCGTCGACGGCACAGCGCCCCAGGTGACTGTAGCGGGCGTCAGCGGCGGCTTCACGCCACCGCAGCCCCACCCGACGCAGGACAACGCCTGGCTCGTCCCCCTCAGCGGGACTGTGGCCGACCCACCGCTGGTGGGCGGGCACAGCGGCAGCGGTGTGGACCCGACGAGCGTGCGCGTGACGCTGGTGCGGCCCGGCGGCGAGATGGTCACCGACGGCCCGCAGCCGGCCCAGGTGACGGGCGATACGTGGCGCGTGGACTACACCCTGCGCTCGGGCAACCCGACGGGCCGCTACACGGTGCGCGTCGAGGCGCGGGACAAAGTGGGCAACCAGCGCGTGGCCGAGGACTTCACGCTGTGGCTGAGCGCGACGGCCCCCGGCGCAGAGTTGACCAGCACGGGCGTCTCGACGACAACCATCGGCAGCCAGGCTACCCTCCAGGGCATCGTTAGCGTGGCCCCGGTCGTACCAGGCACGGTGCTGCGGCTGCACTTCGAGGAAGACGCCGGCGCGACGACCTTCCGCGACACGTCGGGGCGGCAGAACAACGGCGTGTGCGCCGGTGCCGCCTGCCCGCAAGCAGGCCAGCCGGGCGCCATCGGGCGCGGCGTGGCCTTCAATGGGGCGCAGGCGCTGACAATCGCCCCCCGGCCCAGCCTTGACTTGAGCGGCGGGGCCTTTAGCGAGGCGGCCTGGGTCTTCCCGACCGCGAGCGGCGACGACGCACAGGGCATCCTGGGCGACGCGGCCACGCCCCAGCAAACCTACCCCAGCCTGTGGCTAGTGGGTGGGACGCGGCTGCGGGCGGCGTTTGGCGACGGCGCGCAGCGGGCCATGGTGGAGACGGGCGCGGCGTTGACGCCCAACGCGTGGAACCACGTGGCGGCGACGTTTGACGGGACGGAGTACAACCTGTACGTCAACGGTGAGTTGGCCGCCAGCAGCACAGCCTTCGCCGGGCGGCGGCCCGTCGCGGCGCGCCAGTTGACCGTCGGCAAGGTCGACACCGGCTTCGTGGGCCGCCTCGACGACGTCCTGGTGGCGGCGCGGGCGCTGACGCCCGCCGAGGTGCGGGCGCTGGCGCTGCCGGCCCAGGCCATGACCAACGCGGGGCGGGGCGTCCAGGGCGTGGACGTCGCCTTCACCCCGACGACCCTCGACGCGCCGCTGTATCCTGAGATGGCCCCCGACGGTGAGGTGCTGCACCTGGCGCTCGACGATGGCCGGGACCGGAACGGCGGCCTGCATTTCCTGGACATCTCCGGGCAGGGGAACGACGGCGCGTGCGACGGACCCAGTTGCCCGACGCCGCGCCAGCCAGGCCACACCGCCCAGGCGGCCCGTTTCGACGGCCAGAGCAACGTCGTCGTGGTTGCGCCCAAGCCGAGCCTCAACGTCGGCCAGTTCACCGTCGCACTCTGGGTGATGCCCGACGGGGCGCAGGCCCAGCGCCAACCCCTCATCGTGAAGTCGGACGCGGCGGGCGGTCACGTCAACTACGGCCTGTCCCTGGCCGCCGGCTCGACCCACGTCGAGTTCACGACCGGCGACGCGAGTTGCGGGGCGGCCCCCAGCGCCGTCAGTGACGCGGCGCTGACGCCCGGCGCGTGGAACCACGTCGTTCTGACCCGCGACGGAAGCGCCGTCAGCCTGACCATCAACGGCGCGCTGGACAAGACGGTCGCGTGGAGCGGAGCGGCGTGCCAGGCCGACGGCGCCGTCACCCTGGGCCGCGAGGCGGCGGGCGGCCCGGCGTTCAGCGGGTTGCTGGACGAGGCGCGGGTCTTCAACCGCAGCCTGACGGCGGACGAGGCGCGCGCGCTGTACCTGGGCGCGACGCCGGTGCTGTGGCTGCCGTTCGACCAGCCCGCTCTGCGCAGCGGGGCTGGCGTGGCGGACGCGTCGGGCTGGGACAATCACGGCCAGTTGACGACGGCAGCCCAGGACGGCGGCAATCGGGCGGCGCTGGGCAAGGTCGGCTCGCACGCGGTTCAGTTCGCCGCGCCGTGGACCGAGGTGAGCGTGCCCGATGCGCCTTCGCTCCACCTGGCGCGCTTCAGCGTGAGCGCCTGGGTCAAGCCGGACGGCGCAGCCGGGGCAGCCGCGCAACCCCTGGTCACGAAAGGCAGCGGCGCGCGCCTGACCTACGGCCTGCTTCTGGCCCCCAACTCGACCCGCCTGCGCTTCGCCCTGGGCGAGGGCGACTGTCAGACGAGCCATGTCTACGACAGCCTGGCGGCGCTGACGGCGGGCGCGTGGACCCACGTCCTGCTCACGTATGACGGCGCGCAGGTGGCCCTGTACCTCAACGGCGCGCTCGACCGCCGCGAGGCCGTGGGCGCGACCGTTTGCCAGAGTGGACTACCGGTCCGGCTGGGGCACAGCGACGACCCGGCCCTGGCGCCGTTCACAGGTAGTCTCGACGACGTGCGGGTCTACCCGCGCGCCCTCTCGGCTCTCGAAGCTGGGGCGCTGGCGGGCAGCGCATGGCAGGCCGCGACGACAGCCGCCAGTGGGGCCGGGACGCCTATCACCGACTGGACGGCGACGCCGCCGGCTGGCCTGGAAGGGCTGTACCAGATGGACGTGCGGGCGCGGGATACACTGGGCGTCGTGGACACGACGACGGGCCGCCAGGTGTGGAGCGGGGTCGTGGACACGCTCGCGCCCCGCGCCGCGTACACGAGCCAGGTGGTCGGCACAGGGGCTGCGGCCCACACGCTGTATCGCTTCTCGGTCGAGGATTTCAACCTGACCACGGAGGGGTTGCAGACGCCGTGCCCGGCGACGGCGCGCCGCGAGGAGATGGTGAGCGCGCCGTGGTACCTGGCGCTGGCGCAGACGGCGCGCCCTCAGCAACTCTATCGCATCACGGGCGCGTGTCTGGCCGAGGTCGGGCCGCCCCCGCCGCTCATGGTCTGCGACACGGCGGGCAACTGCACGACACTGGCCCCGACGCCCGTCGGGCCGGCGCTGCGCCAGTACCAGACGTTCCTGCCCCTGGTGGCCCGAGGGCAGGCGGGCCGGTAGGCAGAAGGTGGATAGGCTGTGGCGGATGGCTGATGGCAGGTTGCTCTGGCTGTCAGCTATCCGCCATAGGCTATCTGCTACCCAATGATGTCGGCCAACAGCGTCCGCCGCCCAATAGGGGGCCTGATCCTGGCGGGCCAGGCAACGTCCACCGTCCGGACCTCACTCGCCTTCTCCCATCGAGAAGAAACCATTACTAAACCTCCACTTGACGCCCCCCGCCGGTGAGGTATAATCGAAGACATAGCATTGGACGCCCTGAATATCCCGCGATGGAGCAGGAGAAAACCATGTCCGACAAAGCCAAAGGCAGGCGAGTCAGTCGCCGCGAATTCCTCCAGGTGTCGGCGACCACCGGCCTGACCTTGATCGTCGCCGCGTGCGCCCCCGCGCAAGCCCCCGCCCCCGCCACCGCTGTCCCCCAATCCGCCCAACCCACCACGGCTCCGGCCGCACCCGCTGCTCAGGCCACCCAGGCCCCCGCCGCCAAGGCCCCCGCGTCGAACCAGGCGCCGGGCAACGCCCTGGTGGGCAAGCTCGAAGGCCCAACGGTCATCACCGACGCGTCGAAGATTCCCTCCCAGTTCAAAGAAGCCCCGATGCTGGCCGACATGGTCAAGGCGGGCAAGCTGCCGCCGGTCAAGGACCGCCTCCCCGCTGAGCCGTTGGTCGTCAAGCCGCTGACCGAGATTGGCAAGTACGGCGGGACGTGGCGGCGCGGCTTCACCGGCCCGGCTGACGCCGAGAACGTCAACCGCATCCTGTCGGCCGACAAGCCGCTGTTCTGGGACTTTGGCGGAACGGAGATTCGCCCGTCCCTCGTCCGCGACTGGAAGGGGAGCGACGACGGCAAGACGACGACGCTCTACCTGCGCAAGGGCACGAAGTGGTCGGACGGGACGC
>CAZLBQ010000176.1:2259-11277 GCA_964557745.1 uncultured Anaerolineales bacterium | reverse complement strand
GACAGCGACGTACCCGGACCGGCCGTAGTGGCAGATGATCGACCCGTCCTGCTGGGTGCGCTGATCCAGGCACTGACCGCGAAGACACGCATTCGCCGTCTGCGTGAGATCCGCGACGTGCGGGATGCCGGGAAACTTCGAGGCATTCAGGATGAGGCAGGCCGCTCGGCCGGCTCTGTCGACCGCGTCCGCGTTGTGACTTGGCGAGTCGGCGAGCGCGACCGGCACGACCAGCAGCACCGTGGTGACCGACACCCAGCCGATCAAGCTCCTCCATCTCCCCGCCGTGCCCCGGCTCATGGCGGCCGACCCTACCGGAGTCTCAGGGAAGGGTTCCACGGCGACCTTCTCCTGCTTCCCTCTGTATAATCTCTCTCGCAATCAGCCGAGAAGTGCTTGTTCCCACGTTCTCATTTTATCGCCTGGCGGCCAGAACGAGAAGATGGTCAAGCGCGCCCGCAACGTCGAGCGGCGCATGGAGCGCCTCAAGGGCGAGCAGGTGGACAAGCCGGTTCTGGAGCGCAAGACGATGGGCTTGAGCTTCCAGATGTCCGCGCGCGGCTCGGACAAGGTGCTGGAGATGGCGGGCGTCGGCAAGACCTTCGACGGCGACGAGTTCATCTTCGAGGCCGTCGACCTGCTGCTGTGGCAGGGCGAGCGCGTCGGCCTCGTCGGACCGAACGGCGCGGGCAAGTCCGTCATGTTCCGCCTCATCCTGGGCCGCGACGAGCCGACATGGGGCAGCATCAAGCTGGGCCCGAGCGTCAACCTGACCTACTACGCCCAGGAGCACCAGACGCTCAACTATGACGCGACACCGTTGGAGGAAGTGCGGAGCGTGCGGCCGATGTACGAGCGCGAAGCCTTCGGCTACCTGGGGCGCTTCCTGTTCGGCTTCCAGAAGGCGCAGCAGCTAGTCAAGACGCTCAGCGGTGGGGAGAAGGCCCGCTTGCAGATGGCGAAGCTCATGCTCAGCCCCGCCAACTTCCTGCTGCTCGACGAGCCGACCAACAACCTGGACATCCCCTCGTGTGAGGTATTGGAGGATGCCCTGCAGGACTTCAAGGGCACGACACTCATCATCTCCCACGACCGCTACTTCCTGGACCGCCTCTGCACGCGGATTGTGGAGTTGCGCGATGGCAAGCTGGTGGAGTACCCTGGCAACTACACGTATTACCAGGAGAAGAAGCGCGAGGAGGCGCGGGCCAACGGCGCGAGCGCCGCGCGGAAAGGCGGCGGCGTCTCACGCCAGGCGGCCAGGGTCGCCCCCCTACGCTAACAAGACGGCGTAGTTGGGCGCCAGATACTCGACAAACAGGCGGATGGCTACTGTCCCTGGTTCGCACGCAGCGCATCGGGCTGCGACAGCCGTCCGCTGCGCTGTTCCAGCGCCCGCAGCCAGGCGGCAAAATAGCCAATCGTCAGCAGGGTGAAGAGCGCGCCCCCCGGTATCCACATGATGAGACCGGCCAGTTGCTGGTCTTGCAGCGGCGTCAGGCCCCAGGCCGCCACAAAAGGCGCGTAGGTGGAATACCAGGGGCGAGAGGCAAAGGTCATCAGCGCGCCGAGAACCCCGCTCTGGAGGACGGTCGTGAACAGGTAGGGGATCGCCATGCCGTAGTGGACGTGGCCTGGCCGCGCACGCTTGAGCAACACCCACCAGAAAAGCATGGCCGTCGCCAGGAAGACGCAATGCTCCACAGCATGGAGGGTCTCGTCCCGCAAAGCCGCTTCGTAGAGCGCCGGCGCATGCCAGCCCCACAGCGCCGCCGTGAACAAGAGCCAGGCGGCGGCGGGATGGGTGAGCAGGCGCCAGACGCGAGAGACCGCCGGCGCACGATTCACGCCCTGGCCTAAGCGGCGGGCCTGCGAGCGCGGCAAGGCCCAGAGCAAGGCCAGCGGGAAGTCGCTGAGCACGAGCAGCGGCGCGGCCACAAGCATCAAGACCAGGTGCTGGACCATGTGCGCCGAGAACAGGACGCCAGTCATGGCGTCGAGCGGCGACACGAGGGCGACGACCAACGCCAAGAGCGCGCCCAGGAAAGCTAGAGCGCGCCGGTAGGTGATGCCGCGCCCGACGGCGGCCCGCCGCCAGACCGCCCGCGTCCCCCAGACATAGATCAGCGTCGTCAGCGCCAAGAGCAACAGGAGCGGCGGCTCGAAATGCCACGCCGCCCACACGTCGTGAGGCGCCAGCGGCAGACCGGCGTGAGCCAGCACAACCCAGGGCATGGCGTGTCCTCGCCTCCCCAGCTAGCGCCCCTCGGGCGTCAGGATGGGCGTGCGCAGCGGCAGCGGTGTAGCAATGGTCCCATTGCCTTTCAGGCTGAGGGCGATCACTGATGGGCTGTCGCCCAGCCCAAACGGCCAGACGATGGTATCCCCGACCACGGCGGGCCAGGCGTTCGTGCCGCCCGGCGCCTGCCACTGCCACACCACGTGGCCATCCTGGCGCGCCAGGAAATAGACCATGCCGTCAAGCGTCGCGGTGAACACCAGGTCATTGACCACCGTGGCCCCGGCAAACGCGACCTTGTCGAACTCATGCCGCCACAGCAGCTTGCCGGTCGCCCCATCCAGCGCCACCAGCTCCGCCGTCCCGGTCTCCATCCGCGTGCCGCCCTCCGAGCGGTTCAACGCTTGCTCAGGCGTGTCGGCATCGTAGGCCGTCGCGTTGTACGGCGACGGGAGATTGGCGGTTAGGGCGTACACCGTGCCGTCGGCGAACGCCATCGGCGTCTCGACGCCGCCCCACGCCCCAGGCGCGACCCACGTCGTCGACTGATCCAGCGGCAACTCCGTCAACTCATCGTTCTGGTGCAGCCCGATGGGGGTGCTCCACAGCGTTTGCCCCGAGTCCTTATCAAACCCGTAGACCGTGCCCAGCTTCCCCGACCCAATAACAATCGTGCGGTCACTGCCGTTGATACTGACCTTCGCCAGCATCGGCGACACCTGGAAGTCCAGGTTGAACAGGTCGTGGGGCTTGACCTGGTTATACCAGACCATCTTGCCGGTCTGGTGGTCTAGCGCCACCAGGGAGTTGGTGTATAGGTTGGGGCCGGGGCGGCTGGAACCGTTGGGATAGCCCTTGATGCCGGGCACAGGCGACGGGTTGCCCGTCGCCCAGTAGCTAACTCCCGTCTGAGTGTCAATCGCGGGCGGGAACCATAGGCCGCCGCCACTGTTGATCTCCGGGTTGCCCCAGAAGCCTTCCTCGACGGCCTGCCACAGCCACGCCGGTTTACCTGTCTCAGGATCAAGGAGGAAGGCCATGCCGGTCGTGCCGCCCTGATAGGACTGGAATTTGACCTCCCCCTGACCGGAAATGGCCGCCTGCGTCGTGGCATACACCTGCTTGCCAAACACGTAGGGCTGGAACGCGCCCGTCGCCCGTTTGGTCCCCGTGCTGTAGCGCCACAGTTCCCCGCCCGTCTTGAGGTCAAGGGCGGAGTAGCGGTCGACGCGGCTGACGACGAAGACCTTGCCATAGCCAATCCCCGGTCCGCTCGGGCCGAAGATCGCATTGTGGAACTCCGTCTGCCAGACCTTCTGGCCGCTGTCCAGGTTGACGGCGTAGACATTGGCGGCCAGGTCCTGGAAATAGACGATGCCGTCCGCTATCACGGGATTGCCCGTGCCAGCGCCCCATTCCGCCGTACCCTCCAGGCTCGCCGTCCACGCCACTTTCAGGTTCGCCACATTACCGGCGTTGATGCTCGACCCGACCGCGGCACGCGTGTTGGCGTAATCGTGGTTCGCCAGCGGCCAGTCCTTCTCGTGTCCGGCGGCCTCTGGTGGGATGTCGAAGCTGCCAGCGCTGGGAGCGCCGGTGGCTCGGTTGGGGGTAGGGGTGGGGGCGGTCGGATTGCGCGGCGGGTAGGTTCCGTTGGCATAGACGCGCATCGCGGCGAGGACGAGCAGCAGGGCCAGGACGGCCCCGCCGAGGTAGACGAGCGGGGAACGCTTAAGCGGCATGAGGGTTTCCTCAGTTAATGAAGCTGGCGGGGGGAAACAGGGACGGCCTGATTGCCCCAGGCATTGCGGATGTAGGATAGAACCGCTGCCCGATCGTCGGCGGTGAGTTTCTCCCGAAAGGGCATCATGGACCCCTGGCCGTAGGTGACCGTCATGATAATCGGCTCAGGGTCAGAGGCTGTGACCACCGGGTTACCGGCGAGGCGGGGAAACAGCGTTGAGTAGCCTGTGCCGTCCACTTGATGGCATTCCGCGCAGAACTCGAGATAGATCTGTTGACCGCGATAGATCAACTCGTCCTGCTTGGGCGGGCGCTCCGTGTGCGAATTGCACGCGGCGAGCGCCAGGCCAATGAGCAGCGCAGCTAAACCGGCGTACTTCACGCTCACGGAGGACCTCCTACCCCTGGGCGCAGATCGGGAGACCAAACAGCGGGACAAAGAATGCGATGACAAACAGCAGAAAGAAGCCATTGGCGGACATGGCGATAAAAGCCAGGAACGGCCGCCTGTCCTTCTCGGTATCACTCAACAGGCGCGGGTTCTCCGGCGGCTTCTCCGTCTGGAACGCGCGCCAGTTGCGCCACGCCTGATAGGTCAGCACCAGAAGCGCACCCGCCGTAATCAGCGTGAGTAGGGCCTCGGCCAGTTGTAGGCCCGACATCGGGCCGACCGAAAAGGACAGCCAACTCGCCTGGCAGCCCAACGACCCCAGGCCGTAGACGATGTTCAGATGCGCGAACCAGACCACGATGCCCAGGAGCAGGCTGCGCTGCGTTTGCCGATCGTCCCTCTGCGTTCCAGTCCCGACTTCCATGCTTCCTAACCCCCACGGTAACTACATGAGATAGGGTGAGATGAACACCGTCAGATAGATGGCTATCCAGGCGGCGACGATAAAGTAGGAACTCAGCCCGTCCACCTCGACGCCCCAGTGCCGCTCCTCGTTATAGAAGCCCTGCACGGCATGAACGAGGATGTACAGGTTCTCCAGGATCATCACCCCCGCAAACACCAGGTGCGTGACGATCAGCGTCCAGTAGATGGAGGCGTAGCTATTCCGGTCCCACCAGTAACTCAGGTCTTGCAGGTGCCGGACGAGCAGAATCAGGAAGCCCGTCTCGAGGACAGCCGTGATGACCAGGTTGATGATGAGTCCGCGCTGATCGCCCTTCTTGATGGCGTGATCGCCCAGGTAGGTGGGAATGACGCTGACCAGCAGCAAGACCGTCCCAATCGTCGGCAAGAGCAGGCCCGGCAGGGCCATGTCGCCGGGCGGCCAGTCGCTGTTGCTCGAACGCAGGTAGAAGTAGCTGGCAATCAACGCCAGGAACTCGACCGTCTCAATGGTGATGAACAGCAGCGTCCCGTAGTACATCGGCGGGCGGCCCTGCTCCGGCTTCACCACCACGCTCACCGACAGGGCATCCTTCGGCCCGGCCTTGATCCACGTCATGGACTTCTCGCGCCCCTTGGGCCAGTGCCAGACAGCGAGCAGCAGCATAACGATGGCGGAGAAGAGCGCCACCGCCTTGACGCTGAACATGAGGCTGATGAGGAGGGCGGCGACCACCAGCCCCACGAGAAACGGGACAATCGTGTCGCCGGGCAGGACGACGCGCATCTGTGGCTCGGCATCCAGGACGGTGGAGGCCAGCGTCTCGCGTCGGTCCGCGTTCTCCTCAAAGGCGTAGTCGTCCACGGCGGCCGGCGTGTCCCACACCGGATAGCGGCTGTGGACCACCGGCAGCGCGGCGAAGTTGTAGGGCTGCGGCGGGGAAGACGCCGCCCATTCCAACGTCCCGCCCCCCCACGGATTGTCCGGCGCTCGGTCGCCGTGGCGCAGGCTGTTGAACGCGTTCAGGACAAACAGCAGGACGCCGACGCCGAGGAGGTAGGCGCCGATGGTCGAGATGAAATTAAAGGTGTCCCAGCCCAAACCGGGCAAATAGGTGTAAACGCGGCGCGGCATGCCGTAAAGGCCGCTGAGATGCATAGGGAAGAAAGTGACGTTAAAGCCGATGAACGTCAGCCAAAAGTTCCACTTCCCCAAACGCTCGCTCATCATCCGACCGGTCATCTTTGGGAACCAATAGTAGATGGCGCCGAGTAAGGGAAAAACCGCGCCGCCAATGAGGACATAGTGCAGATGGGCGACGACGAAGTAACTATCGTGGGCTTGCAGGTCGAACGGGACCGAGGCGACCATGACCCCGGAAATGCCGCCAATGACAAAGGTGGCGATAAAGCCTAAGACATACAGAAGGGGAGTTTTCAGGTTCAGCTTGCCGTGCCAGAGCGTGGCAAGGGCGGAGAAGATCTGGATGCCGCTGGGAATGCTAACGACCATGCTGGCGATGGTAAACACGCTCAGGCCCAGAATGGGCAGGCCGGTGGCGAACATGTGGTGGACCCACAACCCGAAGCTGATGACGCTAATCGAGACGAGCGAGATAACCAGCAGAGCGTAGCCAACCACGGCGCGGCGGGCGAATGTACCGAGAATCTCGCTAACCATGCCCAGGGCCGGGATAAAGATGATGTACACCTCTGGATGGCCAAAGAACCAGAATAAGTGCTGCCAGAGGAGGGGAGTGCCGCCTAACTCGGAATTAAAGAAGTTGGTACCAATGCCCCGGTCTAGCATCAACTCGGTGGTGGCGATGACGATGGAGGGCATGGCGAAGATAACCATGAAGGCCGTGACTAACATGGCCCACACGAAGACGGGGATACGGTTCAGGGACATCCTCGGCGCGCGGAACATAAAGGTGGTGATGATGATTTCGGTGGCGGCGATGAGGGCGGAGATCTCGGTGCCGGTGATGAGCGCAGTGTAGATATCCATGCCGTAGCTGGGCGAGTAGCGCGTGGAGGTCAGCGGGGGGTAGGCGAACCAGCCGCCGTCGGGCGCTGTGCCCACGAACAGGCTGAGCCAGAGGAGAATGCCGGCCAGGAGGTAGGTGTAGTAGCCCAGGGCATTGGCGCGCGGGAAGGCCACGTCGCGAGCGCCAATCATCAGCGGGACAAAGTAGATGCCGACGCCGAGCATGATGGGGACGGCGAAGACGAACATCATCGTCACGCCGTGGACGCTGAAGAGCCGGTTGTACTGGTCCGGGTTCAGGAACGTGTTTTCGGGGTACATCAACTGGGTGCGCATCAACAGGGCGGCGATGCCGGCCAGGACGAAGAACAGGAAGCCGGTGAAGATGTAGCGCTTGCCGATGTCCTTGTGATTGACGGCGGACAGCCAGCCGATGAGTCCGGGGCGGGGCTGCCATTGTTTGCGCAGCCGCGCCACGTGGTCTGCCGACGGTGAAGTGCTGATCACAGTATCTTCCTGCTTAGCGAAGGCTCTCCAGGTAGGCGAGCAGGTTCTGGAGGTCTTGCGAGTTGAGAAGGACGTTGGGCATCAGGTTGCCCGGCTTGACGTGCTGGGTGTCGACGATCCAGCCCGCCAGGTTGCCTCGGTTGCGGGTCAGGCTGGCGCCGGCGATGGTCAGGCGGCTGTTGAGATGGGTCAGGTCCGGCCCAAAGTCGACGTAGCTGCGGTCGACGGCCTTGTCGTCCAGCCCCACCACGCGGTGGCAGAAGACACAGCCCGACGAAACAAACACCTGCTGTCCCTGGGTGGTGGCCGGGTCGCTGGGCGGCGGGGCGGGCTGTTGTTGAGCGGTGACCCAGGTGTCGAAGTCCGCCGTGCTCTGGGCGACGACCATGAAGCCCATGTGGGCGTGTTGCAGGCCGCAGTACTCGGCGCACTCGCCGCGATACGTGCCTGCCTGGTCGGCCTGGATGTTGACGTAGTTGATGCGGCTGGGGATGAGGTCCATCTTGCCGTGCAGTTCGGGCACCCAGAAGCTGTGGATGACATCGGCGGACTGCAACTCAATCCCGACGGGCACGCCGACCGGGATGTGGATTTCGTTGGCCGTCGCGATGCCCTGGTCGGGATAGTGGACTTCCCACCACCAGCGGCGGGCGATGATCTTGATGTTCACGGGCGTCTGGCCGGGCGAGGTCTCCACGGCCGCGAGGGTGTAGATGGTGTAGCCGAAGACGACGGCCAGCACGACCACGGGCAGGGCGATGCCACCCCAAATGGGCCAGCGGCGTCCGGTGTCACCGCCGCTGCTGTCGGGAGCGGTCGCGCTGGACCCGCGACGGCGGCGGAGGAGAGCGGCGAACAGCAGAGCCATCACCAGCACCCAGATGGCGGCGCCCAGGGCCAGCATCACCCACCACAGTTGGGCCATATGCGCCGCCCCGGGGCCGCGCGGGTCCAGGGCCGAGGGCGTCCGGGGCGGGCTGATGGGCGACGACGCGCAGCCCGCGATCAGCAGGAGGGGCAAGAGGAGGGGAGCGGTCCGCCACAGGCGCTGCATCATGGGTATGTCTTCACCGTCGGTTGATGAGGTCGGTCAGGGTCGGCTGGTGGTAGAGATAGGCGGCGATGTTGCGCGCCTCGTCCTTGCTGACACCCAGGTTCGGCATGGCCGTGCCGGGTTCTAGCCGGGGCGGGTCTTGAAGCCACTGGACCAGGTTGTCCTCGGTGTTCGGGAGCCGGCCGGCAATGTAGCTGCGCTGATAGAAGTGGTCGAGTGGGGGGGCGGCCATGGAGTCGGCGCCGGGCACGCCGGGGATGGTATGACAGGAGCCGCAGCCGTAGCTGGCGATGAGGTCGCGGCCGACGGCGACGGCGGGGTCATTGGCTGAGCGGCGCGGTTCGGGCACGCCGTTTACTCCTGGGCCACAGGCCGACAGGAGGAGCAGGACCGCAACGACCACCGCGAGCCTAACAGGATACCATTGCATGTAGAACGAACACTACACGGGCCAGGACATCTGGAGGTTAACGTGTGGGACGGGCAAGCGGATTGATGGGAAGCGCTTGTGGCTCGTCTGGTAGCAAGCCGCGTGCCAACCAGGAGCGTGGGGCACAGATTGACCAGACAGGAGGAATGACTCAGGCGTGAGGCGCGGCGCGCCGACCTTCGTCGGCTGCCGACTTCAGTCGGCGCTACAATGTGCCGCG
>CAZLBQ010000176.1:0-2159 GCA_964557745.1 uncultured Anaerolineales bacterium | reverse complement strand
CGGCGCGCCGACCTTCGTCGGCTGCCGACTTCAGTCGGCGCTACAATGTGCCGCGAAGCGTCGCGCCGACCCGATCTCGGTCGGAGCAGGCGTGCGAGTACGAGGCGATTCGGAGAGTGAGAGGCAAGGGTTATGCGTCAAGTGGTCATCGCGCTGCTCGTCGGGCTGCTCCTATTGGGAGGCGGGTTGTGGTGGGCGCGCCAGGACAGGGCAGCGCTGGAGCCCACGGCGTCGCCCACAGCGGCAACGGCAGCCCTCGCCACGTCCCCCACCCCCAACGTGGCCGGCTCAGCCAGCGCTCCTACCGCCCGGACGCCGACCCCGTCGCCAACGCCTGATGCCACGCTAACCCCGGCACGCGCGGGGCTGCCGGCAGGGCTGAAGGTCGTGTACCAGGAGTGGGTTGGCCTTGGCGAGTGGCGCGTCTCCGCCGCCAGCGTGGCCGACCCGACACAGCGGGCGTTCCTCACCACTCTGCCCCCGCTGGAGGACTCGCAGCGCGCCACCGCGCTGTCTCCCAATGGCGCCAGGCTGGCCTACCTGCGGCGCGACCCCGCCGACGCGTCGTGGCGGCTCGCCCACCTCTGGCTGGCCGACCTGGACAGCGGCCAGCACCGCCTCCTCGCCCAGGGGATCGACCTCAGCACCCCGCTGCTGTGGTCGCCCGACGGCCAAACGCTTCTCCTCCACCGCGCGCCCTCGCCCGCTGCGCCACGTACCGAGAGCCTGGTCCTCCTCAACGTTGACAGCGACGAGCAGAGCACGCTCGTCAGCGCCGACGCTCTCATCTGGCCGCTGGGCTGGACGAGCGACGGCGCGGCCATCCTCTACCACCAACTGACGGTGGAAGGCCGTCAGATTCTCCGCCTGGATCTGGGCCGCCAGGCGACCGAGACGCTCAACATCGCCCCGGATGACGACTGCCGCGCGCTGTCGGCCAACCGCGCCTGGCTCCTATGCACGGTCGCGCTTGAGCGCCGCCAGTCCTATCTGTCGTTCGCGGCCAGCGTCGCCCCGGTCGTGGCGGGCGCGGCGCGGCGGCTCATCGAGGCGTCGAACTGGGGGCGCGGGGCGGATAGTGTGGTGTGGGGGCCGGGGGAGGACGAGTTGACGGCCAGCTTCGGGTCGGACATCCAGATCTTCGACGCCCGCAGCGGCCAGGCGCGGCGCCTGACGCTGCTCCAGCGCGAGCTAGACGACACGCCGCTGGGCCTGCACGCCTGGTCCCCTGACGGGCAGTGGCTGGCGGCGACCACGTCGGGCAAAGGCGGCTGGGAGATGGTCCTCGTCGCGCGCGATGGCTCGGCCACACGCCCCCTGGCCGGATCCGGCTTGCGGCTCCAGGCGCTCGGCTGGACAACGCGCCCGCTGGCAGCCGGTAGGGAGGTCGGCGCCGTCCCGCCCTTGACGCCACCGCCACCCTCGGCCACGCCCCCGCCCCGCTGCCCGCCGATCACCGTTCGGACACCCGTGCCTAACCGTGAACCAACGGTCGTTGACGACCTGCCGCCTGGGCCTCAGGTGGTGTTCGCCGCGAGGCTCGGGTTGAGCCGCGGGCGGGAGGGCGAGTTGACGTTGACGTCGGGCATCTGGGCCGTCAACCCGGCCGACCCCACGCGGCGCACGCTCCTGGCCCGCGTCGCTCACAAAGGCGAGAGCCAGCCCTGGCTGGAGGGCCGGGTATCGCCGGACGGCAAGCGCGTCGCCTACCTGGCCGTACCGCCGGAGGCGGAGGCGACGGTGTCCATGCGGCTTGCCAACGGCGAGCTGTGGGTGATGAATGCCGACGGCAGCCAGCGGCGGCGCGTGGTGGCCGGCGCGACCCGACTAGTGGACTGGTCGCCCGACGGCCGGCAACTGGCCTACGTCCATATGCAGCTTGACCTGGAGGACACCCAGCCGACCGGCTTGTACACCGTCGACGTGGACAGTGGGCAGGCGCGCCGCCTGGCGCGGCCGCGCGAGGGGGTATGGTTGGAGACGCCAGGGAGCACGGGGAACTGGCTGGGCTGGTCCGCCGACGGCAATCTCTTCTACTACGCCGAGCGGGCGCCGACGCAAGGGCGGCGGGTGGCGCGCGGCATCGACGCGACCACGGGTGAGCGACGCTCGCTGCTCCCCCTGCTCTTCGGCTTCGGGCCGATTGCGGGCGGCGTAAC
>CAZLBQ010000175.1:0-11337 GCA_964557745.1 uncultured Anaerolineales bacterium | reverse complement strand
TCAATCCACTCGCCGTCGGTGTGAGCCTGAGCGATGTCCCCCGGCCCCAGCACCACCAGTGGGCACAGCGACTTCAGGAAGAAGCCGTCGGTCCCAAACGGCACGGTCATGGGCGCGGCGGCACCGCTGGCGCGCAGGGCGAGTTGGACGATGTCGCTGTCGGGCGGCGTGTAGAGCGGCTCGTGGAGGACGTAGTCAAAGTCGAGGTCGTAGGCGCGGGCGCGCGCCTCGACATAAGCGACCAACTCCGCGCTGCGGTCGCCGGGCATGGGGCGGAAGCTGAGCGTGCAGACGGTGCGCGCGGCGGTCACGTTGAGGGGCACGCCGCCGTCGTCGATGACCATGTTGAAGCCGTTGGTCGGCGGCTGGAATTCCTCGTTGCGGTAGGCCGGGTTCACCTTGAGCCGCGCCGCCAGTTCGGCCATCTCGCCGAGAAATGGAGCGATGAGAAAGTTGGCCGAGACGCCGCGGTCGGTACTGGTGTGGGCTGCGGCACCGTGGGCGGTGACGTGCAGGCGGCAGCCGCCCTTGTGGGCGTAGACCGGAACGAGAGTTGTCGGCTCCGCCACGACACCCATGGCCAGGCGCGTCTCGCGCACCAGCGCCGACTCGGCCACGACTTGCTTCGCTCCGGCCCCGCCCGTCTCCTCGTCGGCGGTCACGACGACCAGGATCGGGTGGCGCAGCCGCGCCGCGTCCACGTCGGCAGCGGCCGCGATGGTCGCCGCTAATGGCCCCTTCATGTCGCACGCGCCGAGGCCGACCAGCCGCCCGCCCTCCTGAGCCGGCGCATAAGGGTCACGCGTCCAGGTCTCGCCGGGCACGGTGTCCGAGTGCGAGAAGAAGGCCAGCCCGCCCGTGCCCTCGCCCAGGCAGGCGACCAGGCTGACCTTGCGCTGCCCGGCCGCGTCGTCGTACTCCAAACGCTCGACGCGAAAGCCCAGGCGGTCCAGAGTGGCGTGGATGGCGTCGGAGACGCGGACATTGCTCTCGCGGCTGGGGGAGGGGAGGCGGACCAGGTCTTCGGTCAGACCCACAACATCGATGGGCATCAGGGTGTTCCTTGTAGGATGGGTAGCAGCCAGTCCAGCGCGATGTTGGCGCCGGTCAGCACACAGCACA
The DNA here is from genome assembly GCA_964557745.1 of uncultured Anaerolineales bacterium. Lineage (GTDB taxonomy): Bacteria > Chloroflexota > Anaerolineae > Epilineales > JAHCIE01 > JAHCIE01. Next base: position 10,215 of record CAZLBQ010000175.1, on the reverse strand, counting down.
GCGGGCCGTCGAACGGAACCCGGTCCTCCAGGACGGCGGCGACGGCCAGCGCCGCCGAACCTTCCACGAGCCACTGCTCCTCGCGTAGGAGCCAGGCCACCGCCTGCCGCGTCGCCGCTTCAGGCAGGTCCACGACGGCGTCGAGCCAGCCCTGGCGCGCCAGGTCAACCGTCGCCGCGCCGACCCCCCCCGCCACGCCGTCCGCGATGGTGGGCGCGGCGTCGAAGCTCTCGTAGACGACGCCGTCGGCCAGCGAGCGGCTCAGGGCGGGGGACGCGTCGGGCTGGACCGCGACCAGCTTCACGCCCGGCTTCAGGCTCTTGACCACCGTGGCGATACCGACGATTAGCCCGCCGCCACCGACCGGCACGATGATTGTACCCACGTCAGGGAGTTGCGCAAGAATCTCTAGGCCGACCGTGCCCTGGCCTGCCACGACGACCGGGTCCGCGTAAGCGTGGACGTAGGGCCGGCCCGTCTCGGCGGCGAAGGCTTCGGCGGCGTGGTGCGCGTCGTCGTAGGTGCGGCCGGCGGTGTGGATCGTCGCGCCCAGGCGGGCGATTTTGGCGCGCTTGGCCGGGCTGGCGTCCGCGCCCAGGAAGATGTCGGCCCGCGCGCCCAGCCGCTGCCCCGCCAGGGCCACGCCCAGGCCGTGGTTGCCCGCCGACGCCGTCACCACGCCGCGTCGACGGGCCGCTTCGTCCATGGTCAGGAGATAGTGAAACGCGCCGCGCACTTTGAACGAGCCGGTCGGTTGGAGCGACTCCAGCTTGGCATAGACGGGGCGGCCCGCCGCCTGGCTCAGGCTTGTCGCCTCATAGAGAGGTGTCGGCGCGAGATAGGGCTGTAGGCGCTGCCGGGCGGCTTGAACATCTGTCACGTCGAGCGGAAAAGGCATACATGGTCCTCCGCGCACCAGTCTACACCCGGCAGGCGCAACACGCAAGTCTTGTCTACATGCCTAAAATCGACGTCTGCGTCTGTCGTGTGCTATACTCATAGCATGCTAGCCCCGACGCTAACGCGCCTCAACACCAACGTCCGCCACTTCCTCATCACCACCTCGCTCGTCGGACTGACGGTCGACGGCGGCATCTTCTCCGTCCTCTTCAACCTGTACCTGACACGGCTGGGCTACAGCCCGGCTTTCATCGGCAGCGTGAACGCCGCCGGCCAGATCATCTTTACCGTGGGCTGCCTGCCGGCCGGCTTGCTGGGCGGGCGCTGGGGCACGCGGCGCACCATGGTCCTCGGCCTATCGATCATGACGCTCGGCTGCGGGCTGATTCCGCTGGCTGAACTCGCGCCACTCGACTGGCGCAACCAGTGGCTGATGACCAGTTATGTCATCCTCTACGGCGGGATGGCGCTGCACTTCGTCAACGGCCCGCCGTTCCTCATGAGTTCGGTCGGCGCGGACATGCGCAGCACGGGCTTCTCGCTCCAGATCGCGACGTGGTCCATCTCGGCGTTCGCGGGCGCCCTCGTCGGCGGCCTGCTGCCGGGCGCCCTCGCCGCCGCCTTCGGCCTCTCGACCGCCACGCCCGCCCCGTACCGCGTCCCGTTGATGCTGGCAGCGCTCTTGCTAGTACCCGCTCTGGTGAGTATGGCCACGGCGCGCGATGTCGTCCGCGACACCGTGACGGAGCCGCAGGACGGCGACAAGCCATTCCCGTGGCTGCTCGTGGCCGGCCTGGCCGTGGTCCGCCTGCTTCAAGTCGGCGCAGTCGCAACGACGGTCCCGTTCTTTAACGTCTACATGGATTCGGGCCTGGGGGTCCCCACGGCGCAGATTGGCCTGATCGCCTCGGCGGGACGCCTGCTGGCCGCGCCGGTCGCGCTGCTGGCCCCGCGTGTCATCGCCCGCTGGGGCACGTACTGGGTGGTCGCAGTCGGATCGCTCGTCGTGGCGCTGTGTACGCTACCGATGGCGCTCGTGCCTCACTGGACGGCGGCCGGCGTGAGCTTCATCGGCGTCGTGTCCCTGTCCTCCTTCCGCTTCTCGGCCTTCCTGATCTATTCCCTGGAAGCGGTGGGGCGACGCTGGCAGTCGACCCAGAACGGCGTCAGCGAGATGGCGTCGGGCGTGACGTTCGCGGGCCTGACGTTCCTGGGGGGCTTCTGGATCACCGACTATGGCTACGCGCCGCTGTTCATGAGTGGCGGTATCCTCAGTGCGCTGGGGGCGCTCCTCTTCTGGGCCGCCTTCCGGCCGATGGGAAAGCGGGTTTGACACCGTTCGCAGCCTTCGCATACTCAACAACCCAGCGGGCGACCTGCCCCTGGGGTCAACACAGTTAGCATCCGTAACGCTTCATCCTCAGTGAAAGGAGTACCACATGCAGAGTCCGCAGAGCATTACCAACGAACGGGGTGAGATTCTGGTGTCCGATCCACCGTTCGCGCGCGCGCTGTTCAGCACGACGCGCTTCGCGTGGCTGTGGCTGATCCTCCGCCTATGGGTTGGCCTGCAATGGATCAATTCTGGCTGGGGCAAGATCAGCGGCGGGACGTGGGCCAGCGGCGAGGCGCTCAAGGGCTTCTGGACGCGCGCCGTCCAGATTCCCGCCCAGGGTAGCCCGCCCATCGCCTTTGACTGGTACCGCGGCTTTATTCAGTTCATGCTCGACAACGGCTGGTACACGTGGTTCGCCAAGGTGGTGATGTTTGGCGAGCTCCTCATCGGGACCGCCCTAATCCTGGGGGCGCTCGTCGGCATCGCGGCGTTCTTCGGCGCGTTCATGAACTGGAACTTCATCATGGCCGGCGCGGCCAGCACCAACGGCCTCATGTTCGCCCTCGCTGTTGCCCTCATGCTGGCCTGGAAGGTCGCGGGCTGGTACGGGCTGGACCGCTACCTCCTGCCCATCCTCGGCACGCCCTGGGAGCGTATCCCGCGCCTTGCTGGGGCGGCATCCACCTCACGGGCCACACCGGGCCGCTAGTTTCACGGCGGCAAGAGTCGGGGCAGGTCATCGACCTGCCCCTTGCTATTCACTCCCTCGCCGTAGCGCCCTCTCTCCCCATGTGGGAGAGGGACGGGGTGAGGGCCGCCCTACACCACCTCGATATTGTCCTTGCCGCCGTAGACCGTCCACCACGGCTGCGCGCCCTTCGCCAGCACCTCGTTGAGCATCGTGATGTTGCGTACGCCGCGGTCCTCCAGCCAGTCGACGAGCGCCGCCTGGCCGTGCTGGGCGTAGACGGGAATGCCATCCTGCCACGTCGCGCGGCCGCACAGCACGCCGGAGAACGCCGTGCCGGCCTCAGCGGCCAGTTCGAGCGTCTCGCGGAAGACCTCGTCGGTGACGCCCGCGCTCAGGTAGATGAATGGCTTGCGGGCGACACTGGCCGCGTCGCGGAAGTGGCGCATCGCCTCGGCCTGCGAGTAGGCTGCCGTGCCACCGAAGGCCCGCGTCCCCTCCACAAACTTGATGTTGACCGGCACCTCGACCTTGAGCACGTCCACGCCGTACTGCGGCTTAGAGAACTCCTCCATGTAGCGCGTCACGTTGGCGGGCTTGCTCTGGGCAAAAGCCACGCTCTTCTCGTCCATCTCATCGTTATAGTAGATGGGTTCGAGGAAGAAGGGCACGTCATTGGCGGCGCACTCGGCCCCAACGCGCTCGATGAAGGCGTGCTTGACAGTGTTAACCTTCGGGTCGTCACCTGGATTGTAGTAGAGGAGAATCTTGATGGCGTCCGCGCCAATCTCGACCAGCCGCCGCACGCTCCACTCTGGCAGTAGGTCGGGCAGGCGGCCCTTGACCGTCGCGTCGTAGCCGGTCTTCTCGTAGGCCAGCAGGGCGCCCGCCGTGGGCGCCTTGTGCTGGAGGGCCGGGATGCCAAACTCCGGGTCGATGAGCAGGGCGGTGGCGTGCTGGGTCAGCACTGTGCTCACCGCGACCTTGAACTGGACCAGGTCATCGGCGGAGGCCGTCCCGCCGTCGCCCCGCGCCTTGGCGATGGCCTTCTGCAGCGAGCCGCGCTGGTCCATGGCCGCCGCCGCGATGACACCGCGCTCGTCGGCGCAGCGCTGGATGCCCTCAAACTTGCCCCGCGTCATTTTCACTTTTGCCATCGGTGGTCTCCATTCCTGTAAGAGGGTGAACTGCCGCTCAGTATAGCATGGGCCGCGCCATTTGCCCACTGCGCGCCTCACGGCGTCGGCGCGCCATCGGCAATCAGACCTGCGGCGCCCAGGTCAACCCACAACGCCGCCGGGACGGGTGCGTCCCACAAGGCCATCGTATCGGCGAACTGCGCCGCAGAGTCCGCGCCCACGACCAGGGACGTGACCGCCGGGTGGGCGCGGGCGAAGGCAAGCGCAACTGTGCGCAGTGGGACGCCATGCGCCGCGCACACCTCTTGCAGTCGGGCGACGCGGTCCCGAATGGCGGGCGGGGCGGGCTGGTAGTTATACGTCGTGCCCGGCGCGGGGCCGCGCGCCAGGATGCCGCTGTTGTAGACGCCGCCCAGGAAGACGCCAATATTCCGCGCGCGACACAGGTCGAGGAAGTCGAGGGCCGTCTGCTCCAGCAGGGTGTAGCGCCCGGCCAGCAGAAAGCAGTCAGGGTCAGCGGCGCGGACGAAGTCGGCCTCTATTTGCCACTGGTTCATGCCCGCCCCAATGGCGCGCACGACACCCTGGGCGCGGAGGTCGGCCAGAGTCGGGAACGCCTCGTCCACCGCCTGCTGGTAGTGGCTGTCCGGGTCGTGGACGAGAGCGATGTCCACGCGGTCCACGCCGAGGCGCTGGAGACTGGCGTCGAGGCTACGGCGGACGCCGTCGCGGCTGAAGTCGAAGCTGACGCTGCCGTCGTCGCCAATCAGCCGCCCGACCTTCGTGGACAGGGTGTAGCTGTCACGCGGCACGCCGCGCAACGCCGCCCCGACGCGCCGCTCGCTAGCCCCGCGCCCGTACAGCGGCGCGGTGTCGATGAAGCGGGTCCCGTTCTCCAGCGCCGTTTGGACGATGGCGATGGCGTCGGCCTCGCTTAGCTCTTGATGCAGGTTGCCGAGGGGGGCCGCCCCCAGGCCGAGCCGCGTCACCTTGACGGCAGTCCGTCCAACGTTGACCTTCTCTGTCCTCGCGTGAGCGTGCATTCTGATGGTCCCTCCACTAGCCTGCCTGGATTGACAGCTACGCCAAGTCACGATATAGTATACCACCCAGACGGCCAAGGGCCGCCATGCCATCGTCCGCGTGCGCTACGCAAGGAGGAGATGCCATGTCTGAGATGGACCAGTCTGCTTCGTCGGAGCCGCGCCAGCGGCGGCGAGTCACGCGCCGGACTTTCCTGCGCCTGGCCGGGGGGAGTGTAGGGTTGGCCGCTGTCGGCGGCCTCGCCGCAGCCTGCGGCAGCGCGACCACGCCCACCGCCTCGGCCCCCGCAGCTGCCGCGCCCACCCAGGCGGCCAAAGCTGCTGCGCCCGCCCCGGCTAAGGTCGGCGGCAAGATCGTCGTCTACTCCGCCCTCAACGAGTCGACCAACAACGCCTTCGTGGACGCCTTCAAGAAGGCCACGCCGGGCATCGACGTCGAGCTGCTGCCCCTGGCGGCGGCGGGCGAGTTGCAGACGCGAATCCGCACCGAGAAGGGGTCTCCTAAGGCCGACGTCTTCATCGGCGGGTCGAGCGAGTTCCACGACCCGTTGGGCAAGGAGGGCTTGCTCGAAGCCTACAAGTCGCCCAACGCCGAGGGCCTCGACCCGGCCTACCGCGACCCCAACGGTTTCTGGACCGGCTGGTACCTGGGCATCTTCGGCTTCATCACGAACACCGACCGCTTCAGCAAGGAGATGGCCAACATGCGGAAGCCGGGGACGTGGGACGACCTGCTGGACCCCGGCTGGAAGGGCAAGCTCGTCCTCCCCGACCCCATCAAGACGGGCGGCGGCTACATCTTCATCGCCACCCAGATTTTTCGCTTCAACCGCGACGAAGACAAGGCGATGGACTACATGAAGAAGCTCCACGCTAACATCGCCCAGTACCCCGGCACCTCGCCGCAGAGTATCGACCTCGTCGCCCAGGGCCAGTTCGTCGGCTGCCCCAACTGGAGCCACGACATTCTGACGACCAAGAGCAAGGGCCTGCCGGTGGACCTGAGCGTGCCGGAGATGACGGGCTTCGAGATTGGCGGCGTCAGCATCGTCAAGGGCGGCCCCAACACCGAGGGCGCCAAGAAATTTGTCGACTGGGTGCTGACCAAGGAGGCCGGCGAACTCAACGTCAAGCTCTCCAACCGCCTGTCGGTGCGCAAGGACGTCCCGCCCGCGCCGGGCGCGCCGACCCTGGACCAGGTCAAGCTCGTCCAGTATGACCGCGCCTGGGCCACCGACAACAAGGACCGCATCCTCAAGAAGTGGCAGGCCGCCACGAGTTGACGCGAAGCGCATGCGCAACGTTGCCCGCGAGCCGGCGCTCCTCCTGACCCTAATCGGGATGACGCTGCTGCTCTTCATGTTCATCGTCTATCCCCAGGTCCAGGTCGTCATCGTCCCGGGCCTGGGAGGGTATGTCGAGTTCTTCCGTGAGGGGCTGTGGCTGCGCCCGCTCCTCAACTCGCTCCAGGTCACGGTCCTGTCCACCAGCACCGCCGTCCCGCTCGGCTTCATCTACGCCTACGCGATGGTCTACAGCGGGATGCCGTGGAAGCCCTTCTTCCGCCTCATCGGGCTGCTGCCGCTGCTCTCGCCGCCCTTCGTCGTCGCCGCCAGCTACATCCTGCTCTTCGGCCCGCGCGGCGTCATCTCCTACCACCTGTTCGGCCAGTCGCCCAATATCCTGGGTCTGAGCGGACTGTGGGGCGTGCAGACGATTGCCTTCTTCCCCTTCGCCTACCAGTTGATCGCGGCGGTGCTCGCTCGCAGCGACCCACGCCTGGAGCAGGCGGCGCGCAACCTGGGCGCGGGGCCGTGGGGCGTCTTCCGCACCGTGACGCTGCCCCTGGCCCGCCCTGGCCTGGCCGCCGCCATCCTCACCACCGCCATCTACATCCTGGAGGACTTCGGCAACCCGGCCCTCATCGGCGGGCGCTTTACCGTCCTGCCCACCCAGGCCTATGGCCTCATCTCCGGCTTTGGCGACTTCGTCGGCGCGGCGGCGGTCAGCACCATCCTGCTCCTGCTAGCAATGGTGCTGTACGTCGGCAAGCTCCGGCTAGAAGGCGCGCGCTCCTACGTCACGGTAACAGGGCGGGCCAGCACCATCCCACGCCCGCCCGTGCCGCGCCTCGTCAACTGGCTGTGCTTCGCGGCCTGCCTGATCCTGGCGGGGCTGATTCTCCTTGTCTACGGCGTGCTGTTCGTCAGCGCCGTCGTCGAGACGTTCCCCGTCAACCTGAGCCTGACGCTGCGCCACTTCGAGTACGTCGGCGCGCACAGCACGTCGCTGCGCAACACGCTGGTCTACGGGGGGACGGCGGCCATCGCCTGCGCCCTGTACGCCCTGCTGCTGGCGTTCCTCGTCCAGCGCCGCCGCTGGCCGGGCCGCCGCTTGGTGGACTTCCTCGCCATCCTGCCCGCCGCCGTGCCCGGCATCTTCTTCGGCATCGGCTACGCGACGGCGTTCAACCAGCGCTGGTTCGACTGGCTGGACCGGGGCGCGCTCATCACCATCTCGATGATCTTCTGGAACATCCCGCTCGGCTACCAGGCCGCCATCGCCGGGCTCCAGCAGATCGACCGCTCCCTGGATGAGGCGGCGACGAGCCTGGGGGCGAGCAGCCTACGCGGCTTCCGCGACGTCCTGTTCCCGATGCTCGACAACGCGCTACTGACGGGCTTCGTGACGGCCTTTGTCCGCGCCGTGACGACGCTGTCCGTCGTCATCTTCCTGTTCACGCCCGGCACGACCGTCGCCACCATCACCATCTTCCAACTGGTGAACGACTTCAACTGGGGCGGCGCCACGGCCTTCACCATTGCCGTGATTGGGCTGGCGGTGGGCGTGCTGGCCCTCGTCTACTTCATCAGCGGCCGCCGCGTCCGCATCGGCGCGCTCCCGCGCGGCTTCTAACTCCCTTTTGAGGCCCCTGTGCAAGCGTCGGCGCACCTCGTTCTCGACAACGTCAGCAAGCATTTCGAGGAGACGGCGGCCATCGACCACGTCTCCCTCGCTATCCCGCGCGGCTCGTTCACCACGCTGCTCGGCCCCAGCGGCTGCGGCAAGACGACGACGCTGCGCATGATCGCCGGCTTCTACGAGCCGGACAGCGGCAGCATTACCCTGGGTGGGCGGCGCATCGATCAACTCCCCGCCCACCAGCGCGGCACGGCGATGGTCTTCCAGGACTACGCCCTGTTCCCCCACATGACGGTCTACGACAACGTGGCCTACGGCCTCAAGCTGGCGAAGGTCGGCCGCGACGAGCGCGAGCGGCGTGTGGCCCAGACCCTCGACTTCGTCGGCCTGGGCGGGCTGGCGCGGCGCTGGCCCAACCAGTTATCGGGCGGCCAGCAGCAGCGCGTCGCCCTGGCCCGCGCCCTGATTGTCGAGCCGGAGGTCCTGCTGCTGGACGAGCCGCTGAGCAACCTGGACGCCAACCTGCGCGAGCGGATGCGCTGGGAACTGCGCGAGTTGCAGCAGCGGCTGGGTATCACCTTCCTGTACGTGACCCACGACCAGGAGGAGGCGCTGGCGATGTCGGACTGGATTGCGGTTATGCGCGAGGGGAAGGTCGAGCAGTGGGGGACGCCGTGGGAGATCTACCACCGGCCCCGTTCCGAGTTCATGGCGCAGTTCGTCGGCGCAGCCAACCTGCTGCCCGCGACCGTCGTGGCCTGCGACCAGGGTCAGGCGACGGTGGCCGTCAATGGGCACACCCTGGTCGTCGCCGAGGGTGGGATAGACGTCGGGCAGGAGGTGCTGCTGTGCATCCGCCCCGAGGCCGTCGTCCTGGCCCCGCCACAAGCGGCTGGTGGATCGGGCCAGCTGACGGGCCAGGTGACGCGCAGCGCCTTCCTGGGCGCGACGATGCGCTACTGGGTCCAGGTGGACGGCCAGGAGTGGGTCGTGGACCAGGCCAACCCGACGCGCGAGACAACGCACAGCGGGTATGTCAGCCTATGGTTTGCGCCGGACAAGGCGCATGTCATTCCTACCACGCCGTCCAGCCCCCATCGACCAGCAAATTCTGACCGGTGACGTAGCTGCTCGCCGCGCTGGCGAGGAAGACGACGGCGCCCTTGACCTCTTCGGGCCGGCCGACCCGGCCCAGGGGGACGCGCCGGTCGAGGCGCTCGACGAAGCCGGGGTTGACGTCGTTGACGCGCGGCGGCGGGAACGGCCCTGGGCTGATGGCGTTGACGCGGATGTTGTAGGGGGCCCAGTACGCCGCCAGGTGGCGCGTCAGGTGGATGAGGCCGCCCTTGAGGGCGTGGTAGTTGGGCGGGCTGTTGACGTCGTAGCCGACGTAGACTTCCGGGTAGCTGGCGACGACGCCGTACATGCTGGCGATGTTGATGATGGAGCCGGGCGCGCCGCGCTCGCGCAGGTGGTGGGCAACGGCCCGCGCCAGCAGGAAGTACGCCGTCACGCCGGTGTGGAAGGCCTGGTCGAAGTCCTCAGCGGTCGCCGCGTCGATGCTCGGCCCCGTCCCGCCGTAGGCATTATTGACGAGCACGTCCACCCGCCCCAACCGGTTGACCACCTCGGCCACCAACGGCTCCAGCGTCTCGGTCCGCTCCTGGGCCAGCGCCAGGCCCAGGTGGCCTTCCCCCGGCAGCGTCGCGGCGAACGCGGCGGCGCGGTCGGCCTCGCGGCTGGTGGCGACGACGGTCGCGCCCGCCTCGGCCAGGGCGCGGCTCATGGCCGCCCCCAACCAGCCCGCCGCCCCGGTGATAATCGCCACCTGCCCCTTGAGGCTCAGCAGGTCGCGGACGTCGCGTTCCTGGGATTGACGCTCGGTGTACGTTGTCATTGAGTGCTCTACTTCCCGGCGCTGGACCGCGAGCGCGGGTTGAGGGCGTCGTTGAGGCCGTCGCCCAGGAAGTTAATCGCCAGCGTCGCCACGGCCAGCACGAGGGCGGGCAGCATCACCAGGTAGGGCCGCACCCGCCACTGGTGCATATTGTCGTTGATCATGGCCCCCCAACTGGCGGCGGGCGGCTGGATGCCCAAGCCCAGGTAGCTCAGCGACGCTTCGAGAATCATGGCGCTGGAGAAGCCGAACGTGGCGGCCACGATAATCGGGCCGAGGGCGTTGGGGAC
>CAZLBQ010000174.1:0-11341 GCA_964557745.1 uncultured Anaerolineales bacterium | reverse complement strand
AGCGGCTCGCGAGTCTCAATCCGAATCTTGCCTGTCAGCAACGCCGCCACACCCGCCGCGCCCGCCGGCTCGACCAGCAGCTTTCAGCGCTCCAGAATGAGCGCCATCGCCTGGCGAATCTCGTCGTCGCTGACGAGCACGAGATCATCGACATACCGCTGGACCAGGGCGAAGTTGAGTTGACCGGCGTACGGCGCGGCCAGGCCGTCGGCGATGGTCTGGGCCTTGTCCAGCCGCGCGGCGTGGCCCTGCCGACGGCTGAGCCACATGGCGGGCGCGCCCTCTGGCTCGACGCCAATCACCCGCGCGTGGGGACAGCTCGCCTTGACGGCCAGCGCCACGCCCGAAATCAGCCCGCCACCCCCAATGGGAACCACGACTGTCGCCGCCTCTGGCACGTCCTCGATGATCTCCAGGCCCACCGTGCCGTGCCCCGCGACGATGTGCGGGTCGTCAAAGGGCGGCACGAACGTCATGCCCTGCTCGGCAGCGAGCGTCTGGGCACGCTGGATGACGTTGAGCACGCTATCTTCCAGCACGACCGTCGCCCCATAGCCCCGCGTCGCGTCGAGCTTGGCGGCCGGCGCTGTCTTGGGCATCACCACTGTTGCCGACAGGCCAGCAGCGCGGGCGGCCCACGCGACGGCCTGGGCGTGGTTGCCCGCCGACGCCGTCACCAGACCGCGCTCGCGCTCGGCCTGGCTCAACGTGGCGATCTTGGTCAGGACGCCGCGCGGCTTGAACGAGCCGGTCTTCTGCCAGTTCTCCAGCTTGAGGAACAGCGGCGCGCCGATGCGCTCACCGAGCGTCGCCGACTGGACGACGGGTGTGCGGTGCAGCCGCCCGGCGATGACGCGGCGAGCGGCGACGATGTCGTCCAAACTGACCGGCCTCTCGTTCATAATCCCATCTCTTCCTTCACCCCGCGCAAGGCGGCCAGCGCCGTCTGGAGCTTCGCCTGGTTGGCGGGGTCGTTGAGCCAGCGGCTGACCCCCGACGGGTGCGGCAGCGGCACGAGGGTGCGCTGGCGGCCCGCGATCTCTGGGCGCAACACCTGGCCCACCACATCGTCTAGCTTCACCCGGCCCAGTAGCCGCTCCAAGGCCAGCGTTCCCACAGTGATGATCAGGTCGGGGTCGACTAGCGCCAACTCGCGGTCCAGGTAGGGCGCGCACAGCTTGACCTCGGCCGCCGTCGGGCGGCGGTCCCCGCTACCGCCGCGCGCGCGGCCGGGGTAGCACTTGGTCACAGGCGTCAGGTACGCCTGGGCGCGGAACTCGGCCTCGCTCCAACCCACCTCGGCCAGCCAGTCCCAGATGCGCGGGCGCGGGCGGCCGGGGTACCAGGCGAAGGGCCGGTTCAGCGCTGCGCCCGCCTCCGACGGGGCCTGGCCGACGAGCATGACTCGCGCCGCCAGATGGCCCGTCACGACCGGCGCCCCGACAAAGAAGCCTGCCTCGGCGCAGCGGCGGCAGCGGTAGACCTGGGCGTGGAGGTCGCTCAGCTCGGCTCGCCGCTCGTCCGCCAACGATGGACAATGGACGACGGACGATGGTTCTGGCTGCTCAACGAGGTTGATATTTGTCCCATTCTCGCTTGTCACGTACAATCCACGGGCGATGGTCATTCCCTGCCTCAATCTAACAGTATCACTCATTACTCAGTACTCACGACTCAGCACTCAGCACTCCTTATGCGTCACCCCGAAGCCGATAGCGTCGCCCTCGACCTGCGCTCAACCATGAGCGATGTCTTCGCGCCCCGCGATATCCGACGCGGTAGCGACGGGTTGACCTGGGAATTTTACGGCCATTTGACGAGCGAGGCCAGCCATGCCCTGGCCGCGTTGCAGGCGCCGTTCAGCCGCCTGGGCTTCCTGCCCTTCCTCCATCACGACGGGGACCAGGACGTCGTCATCGCCATTCCGGCGGCCCGTCTGTTGCCGTCGCCAGCGCGCTGGGGGCTGCACCTGTTCCTGCTGCTCCTCACCCTCGCCACGCTGACCCTGACCGGCGCGCTGCTCCGCCTGGTCGTCGGCGGGCCGCGCGCGGTCACGCTGGGGGTCCTGCTCGATGCTCTGGAACAGCACGGGCGCGAGGGCCTGACCTTCGCCGGCGTGCTCCTCCTGATCCTGGGCGCTCACGAGCTGGGCCACTACGTCGTGGCGCGGCGGGCCGGGATGCTCATCACGCTGCCCTTCTTCATCCCCGCCCCGCCGCCACCCTACGGTCTCGGTACCCTCGGCGCCCTCATCGCCATGCGCTCGCCGGTCCGCGACCGCCGCTCGCTGTTCGACGTCGCGCTGGCCGGACCGCTGGCCGGGCTGGTGGTTGCCGTGCCCGCGCTGGTGGTCGGGCTGCTCCAGGCGGGCATCACCTCGCTGCCCGTCCCGCTGACGCCGCCGTTCATCGCGGCGGTTCTGGCGCGCGGACTGCGCGGCCCGCTCCCCATCGACCTCCAAGTCGACTGGTTCCATCCCGTCCTGTTCGCGGCCTGGCTGGGGCTGATGGTCACGTCCATCAACCTGCTGCCCATGGGCCAGTTGGACGGCGGCCACCTCGTCTACGCGGCGCTGGGCCGGCGGGCCGTCTGGGTGGCGCGGCTGGCCTGGCTGGGCCTGCTCGGTCTGACCCTTCAGGCGCCCACCTGGGGCCTGTATGCTCTCATTCTGCTCGTCACGGGTCTCGGCCACCCGCCGCCCCAGGACGACATCACGCCCCTCGACCGCCGCCGCCGCTGGTGGGCGCTCGTCGCCCTCGTGCTGCTGCTGCTGACCTTCTCCCCCCGCCCGATTCCGTAGGTCTCACCGCTGTGGACACAGAGAACGCGGAGATTTATCAATTATCCTCTGCGTCCTCCGCGTCCTCTGCGGTGAGGATAAGTGTCTGTATCGTTAGGGTTCGAGGTGGACTTTGATGGCCTGGCGGGAGGCCGCCAGGTCGAGGCCCTGGGCTAGCTCGGTCAGGGGTAGGGTGTGGGTGACGATGCTGTCGGTCGTGACCGCGCCGCCAACGATCAGCGACAGCGCCTGGGCGAACTCCTTGCGCGTATAGCCAATGGTCCCGTAGAGGTCGATACCCCGCTGCCCTAGCCAGCCGAGCGGCGCGAGGACCGCCGCCGGGTAGAGGCCGAGCAGGGCGACCCGGCCCATCCGCCCGGCGATGTGGAGCGCCGCGCCAACGGCAGCCGGGTCGCCTGTCGCCTCGATGACCACCGAGGCCCCCCGGCCATCTGTAAGCCCAGCGACGGCCGCGACGCCGTCCACGGCCGCCGCGTCAATCACCTCGTCCGCCCAGCGCCGCGCCACGTCGAGGCGGTTTCCTTGGCGTCCGACCGCCAGCAGCCGCGCCGGCCCGGCCAGCCGCGCCAGTTGGAGGGCGTACAGGCCAAGGGCTCCCGCGCCGAGAACGACCACGGTGTCCTCGAACATGATGTTCGCCGGCGTCACCGCCGCCAGGGCTGAGGCCACTGGGTCCACCGCCGCCGCCGACCAGTCCAGAGCATCGGGCAGGTGGTAGAGGTTGCGGGCGGGCGCGACAACGGTTTCGGCCAGCGCGCCGTCGACGTCAAACCCGATGTCGCGGCGCGCCTCGCACAGTGTCTCGCGGCCCAGTGCGCAGAAGGCGCACCGCCCGCACGACAGGACGCGGCTGACGGCGACGCGATCGCCTACCCGCCAGCCGTGGACGGCGGACCCGAGCGCGGCGACCTCCCCCGCGAACTCGTGGCCGGGCGTCGGAGACGGCGGCGTAGGCGAGACCTGGAGGCGGATCACATCGGGCGCGCTGAGGCCCACGCGGCGCACGCGGACCAGGACTTCGTCGGGGCCTGGCGTCGGTAGTGTCACAGGTCCGGCTCGTCGACGCGCCAGTCGAGGAGGGCGGCCTGCCACTCGGCCTGGACCTCTTGGGGCGCTTCCATGAACGTTCCGGTCGCTTCGACAGCCACGCTGCCGTCCGGCAGATGGATCTCGCCCCGCGCCGTCAGCAACCGCCGCCGGTTCTCGACGATCTCGCCCATCGCGCGCAGCGGCTGACCGAGAGGGACAGGCTGGCGGTAGCGAATCTCCATGCGCGCCGTGACGACCCACTTGTCGTGGGCGATGGCAACGCGGCCAATCACCTCGTCGAGGATGGCGTAGGCAATGCCGCCGTGGAGGATGCCGGGGTAGCCCTGGTGTGGCTCTTGCGGGGTGAACGTCGTCCAGACGCGCTCGCCGTCGAAATCAAACTTGAGGTGCAGGCCGATGGGGTTCTCGCGCCCGCAGCAGAAGCACATTCGGGAATTGGGTTGCCGTTGCAGTGTCGTCATCACCTAGCCTTCGTTATATTGAATGATGTCCGCCACTGGCTTGCGCTGCAAGTCGGGCACCTGGGCATCGGCCTGGGGATAGCCGACGGGTATCACGACAAACGGGCGCTCGTTGGGCGGGCGGTTCAGGAGAGTGTTGAGGAAGCCCATCGGGCTGGGGGTATGGGTCAGCGTCACCAGGCCCGCGACGTGCGCCGCCGCCAGGAACAGGCCGACGGCGATGCCCACCGACTCGGTGACGTAGTAGTGCTTGTGGACCTGCTCGGCGTCGCGAGTGAAGTCGATGCGGAAGACAACGATAATGGCCGGCGCGTCCTCCAGGAACGGCTTGCGCCAGTCGGTCCCCAGCGGCGCGAGCGCCGCCAGCCACTCCGGTGTGGCGCGCCGCGTGTAGAACTCGCGCTCCTCGGCCTCCGCCGCCTCACGCAGGCGGCGCTTGAGTTCGGCGTCGGTGACGACGACGAAGCGCCAGGGCTGCTGATGCGCGCCCGACGGGGCCGTGCCGGCGGTACGGATCAGGGTCTCCAGCAGGCCGGGCGGCAGCGGGTCCGACGCGAAGTGGCGTACCGTGCGGCGGCGGTCCATTGTCTGGTAGAACTGCGCGGCGCGCGCCAGGCTCTCTGCTGGCGACAGCCGCTCGTAGGCGAGGGGGATGAAGTCGGGCATGGGTCGCTCGGATTCCATAGTCGAGGGCTTGAGCCTCGACTGTGTATACTTTCTCGGAGTGCTCTGTATGACGTGGCATTATACCACGTCTGGCAGGCGGGGCAGAAGGAGAGGGCATGACCGACTGGTTGGCGCGCGCCATTCGTGAGGGAACGCCGCTCATCGACGGCACAGCGGTGACATTCGTGTGGGTGGGCGAGCACGCGCCGACGCTACGCAGCGACCTGACGGGCTGGTGGCCGGGGGCGCAGCCCTGGCGGCTGGAAGCCGCGTCCCCCGGTGTGTGGACGTTTACGACCTCGCTGCCCGCGACGGCCTACCTGGAATACGCCTACTTCGACGGCGAGACGCGCCGCCCGGACCCCTTCAATCCCCACCTGACCCCCACGGGCTACGGCTCGTTCAACAATTATGTCTACATGCCCGCCGCACCGCGTCCCGCCTGGGAGACGGGCCACGCCGACCTGAGCGTGGGCCGCGTGGTCGAGGTCGAACTGACGGCGCGCATGCTCACCGACGGTCGGCGCACTGTGCGCCTGTACCAGCCGCCCGCGCCGGGGCCGTACCCGCTACTGGTCGTGTTCGACGGCTGCGAGTACGCCGAGCGCGCTCGCCTGCCGACCATCCTCGACAACCTGCTCCACGCCGGCCACATCCCGCCGCTGGCCGCCGCGCTGGTCGACAACCACCCCCAGGCGCGCATCCCCGAGTATGCATGCAGCGAGGCGACGTTGACCTTCCTGGTCAACGATTTGCTCCCCTGGGTGGGACATCACTTGTTCCTGGACCCGCAGCCGGGCGCCCACGGGGTTGTCGGGTCCAGCATGGGCGGCTTGATGGCGACGTATGTGGGGCTGCGGCGCCCCGACGTGTTCGGCCACATCCTGAGCCAGTCGGGCGCGTTTGGCTTCCGCGACGAGAGCCTCGTCTTCTCGCTGGCGCGCTGGCAGCCGCGCCTGCCCGTGCGCCTCTACCAGAGCGTTGGCACATTCGAGATGCTGCTGGGCATCAACCGCCGCTTTCGGGAGACGCTCGTCGCCAGCGGCTATGACGCCGCCTACCACGAGTTCGACGCGGGCCACAACTACCCGGCCTGGGCCGCCGACCTCACGCGCGGACTGACGTGGCTGTATCCGAGGTGAGAGACGGGTCTACGGGACCCACCGATAGATAACCAGGTCAGCCTCCGTACCTACGCGCGCCAATCCTGGTGTCCCGTCTAGCACCGTCTCGATCCGGCGGTCCTGATCCGGGTCCAACCAGGCGCGGTGGACGAGCACGTAGCGCGCGCCCGTCCACATCAGGACAGCGGCCAGATCGCCTCTGACCTGCGCCTCCCCCTCGGAGACAACTGCCCCGCTCAACAGGAGCAGCGACGGATGGGCGCGGTAGGCGTCAAAGACGGTGCGCGGCAGACGGGCAATCATCCCGTTGAGGAGCCGCTTGCCGTGAATGTGTTGGTAATACTGGAGGGCTTCACCCCCATTGCCAATGCGTTCCAGACCCGAGCGCACCCCAAACGGAACCTCCAGCACGACAAAGTCGCCCGCCTCGCGCGCAAGCTGGGTGTAGACCGCGTAGCTGGGGTAGGACTGCGTCACCAGCGGGTTGAACAGGTTTACCGCCACTAGCCGCGCTGCGATAGCGAGGGCGACGACGGTCCAGGAGACGGCGGCGCGCCAGCGCGGTAACCACTGAGCTAACGCGAAGCCCGTCACCACGGTCAGACCAAGCAAGGCGGGCATCGCCAGGCGGTACGGCGTGCGAAACTGACTTAGCGGCGGCCACAGCCGAAGCAAGGCCAGCGGCAACGGTATTGGAGTCGGCTGCAGGAATGGCCCCAGCGCCAGGATGAGGAAGGCAATGGCGCCCGCAAGCCAGAGGCGATAGTCGCGCCAGCTGCGGCACGTCACAACCGCGACGAGTGTGCCCAGCAGAAACTCCCAGCCATAGGCGATGGGGATGGTGGCCGGCGTTACATAGTCCCAGACCCGAAACGAGTAGGGCAGCATATCCCGCAGCGATGGCCGGGGGTAGCCACCATCGCCCGCGCTGACCAGGGCCGGGTAGTAGATGAGCAGGAAGGGCGCACCCACAACGACCGCCGCCACCGTCAGGGAGGCGAGGCGTGGGCTATCGAGGCGCGCCAGGCCACCTCGCGCCAGCCAGCCAAGGCCATACAGGGCCAGCCACAAAGTGGTGAACAAGAGGATTTGAAAGTCGGTCAGCAAGGCCGCCAGCAACGCCAGGCCCAGCCCGAGGCCGTGCCATGGCCGCGGCCGGTCGAGCAAGGCCATCAGGAGCAGCACGGCAATGGCCGTGATCCACAGTGAGGCGAAGGTGGGGCGGCCCACACTCACTTGCTGAAGTAGTGGCCCACCCAGCATGAACCACGCCCCGGCGACGAGGGCGGCTCCCGCCTGGCGCACGAGGCGATAGACAAGGGCATAGACGGCAAGCCCGTTCAACCACACTGTCCCGATCACGATAGTGTTGAACGCGCCGACGACACCCAGCCAGTGCACAAGGGGATAGACCAGCAGGTTCTGGAGCAGACCGTAGGCATGCCAGCGCAGGTCCGCGCCAAACGGCGCCAGTACCGCATCCGTGTGCAGCAGATTGCGGCCGTGGTCCAGAGCATGGGCCGTCCAGCCCACATTCCAGACCAGCGTGGCGACATCCAGGTCGGTCGCCGTGCCGGGGAAGGCGGTGGTCAGATGGAGGGCCAGCGGCCAGGCATACAGCAAGGCGACCAGGGCCAGAGTGCTCACGGCCAGCGCCCAGGACCGGCCCCTAGTCCACTGACCGGGTACCCGCGTGGCCGGCCTCATCACCGCAACAGAGTGAGAAGCAACTGCGCCAGGACAATCTTGGCGATGGTGGCGACGGGGTAGACCGTGGCATAGCCTACGTTGGGCAGGTCATTACGCGTCTGCTCCAGGGAGTAGGCCAGAATGGCCGGATTGGTCTGCATCCCGCTCAGCATTCCCAGCAGCACCCCCACTGGAATCTTGAGCACCTTGTAGCCGATGAACAGCATCAGGCCGGCCGTCACCATGGTGATGATCGCCCCGGCCACGAACAGCGCTAGCCCGCCCCCTTGCGCCAGCGTGGTCAGGAACGAGTAGCCCGCCCGCGTCCCAACCCCCGCCAGGAACAGCACAAGGCCGACCTGGCGCAAGGTGAGGTTGGCGTTGTACGGCAACTGCCAGACAATGGGACCACTGCGCCGCAGCGCGCCCAGGATGAGCGACACGATGAGCGGGCCGCCCGCGTAGCCGAGTTTGAGGACAATACCGCCCGGCAGTGGGATGGGAATGAGGCCGACGAGCAGGCCCAGCGTCAGGCCGAGGTTGAAGCTCAGGATGTCGATCTCCGCCAACGCCTTGAACGAGTCGCCGAAGAAGTGTGAGACGGCGTCCATGTTGCCGCGATAGGTGACGACGCGGACGCGGTCGCCTAGCTCCAACGCCTGGTCGCTGCGTGGCAGCAGGTCGATGTCGCCACGCCGCACGCGGGTCACGACGGCGTCGAACTTCTGGGGCAGGTCCAACTCGCTGAGCCGGTGGCCGACGACGTCGGGGTTGGAGACGAAGATGCGGCGGAAGTCGATCTCGCTGCGGTCGAGGGGCAGCTCGACGGTGCTCGGCTCGCCAGCAGCGGCCGTGAAGCGTTCGATGTCCTCCCGCGCGCCGACGACGCTGACCAGGTCGCCCACGTCCAGGCGGGTGTCGCCCGTGACCAGGCTCTGGGTGTCGCCCTGGCGCACGCGGGCCAGGACGACGTTCCAGTCGTTATCCTTGGCCAGTTGGCGGAGGGGAGCGCGGCTGACGTCGGGCCGCGTGATGACGACGGTGCGGTTGTAGAGCTTCTCGCCCGCTACGCCCATGTCACGCAGGGCCTGCGCCTCGCGCTCGGGGTCGACGCGCCACAGGCGCTGGGCCAGGGCGATCACCACGATGATGCCCAGGATGCCCATGGGGTAGACCACGGAGTAGCCGACGACCGGCTCGGCCAGCATCTGATCAAGGGCCTCCCCGGCGTGAGTGGTCTTGATGATGTCGAGGACAGCGGCCAGGGCGGGGGTGTTGGTCAGCGCGCCGGTGAACATGCCCGCCGTGACGGTCGGCTTGAGCCGCAGCAGGGCATAAGCGGCCAGGCTCAGCGCCGCGCCGAACAGGAGCATGGCGACAACGAACGCGTTGTCGCGCAGCCCCTGGCGGCGGAACGAGGCGAAGAAGCCAGGCCCGCTGCTGATGCCGACAGTATAGACGAAGACCGCCAGCCCCAGGAGATAGATGATCTCCGGCAGCTTCAGGTTCGGGTCAAGCGCGCCAAAGGCGAGACCGACGAACAGCACGGCGGCGATGCCCAGGCTGCTGCCGAAGATGCGGATGCGGCCAATCGGGTAGCCGATGGCGCCGACGAGGAACAGGAGGAGGAGGGGGTTATCGGCGAGAATTTGAATCATCGTGTGTGTTTGACAGCCTCACGAGATGGTAGTATAATCGTAGTATGAAAGTCAAGACTTCTATCACCCTATCAGATGATCTATTGGCCTCGGTGGACCGGCTTGCTGAGGGCAAGAACCGCTCCGAGTTCATCGAGACGGCGGTGCGGGCCTATGTTGCGGCGGTCCTGCGGCGCGAACAGGACGCCCATGATCTGGAGATCATCAATCGCCACGCTGATGAACTGAACGAAGAGGCGATTGACGCTCTGACTTACCAGATACCCTTATGAAGCGCGGCGAGCTGTATCGGGTGACCAATCCCGGCGGCATAGACCCGAAGCGTTTTCGCGTTTTCGTCGTTGTCAGTCGCCAGGTGGTTATCGACTCCCGCTTCTCGACGGTCATCTGCGCGCCCGTGTACACGCGCTACGATGGGTTGACGACCCAGGTGCCAGTGGGCGTGGACGACGGTCTCAAGCACGACAGCAGTATCCACTGCGACGAGTTGGTTAGCTTGCCGAAGTCACTGCTCACCCACTACGTCGGCGCGCTCTCCCCGCGCCAGGTCGACCGGCTCAACCAGGCGCTGCGCGTCGCCCTCGAATTGCCCGAACCAGCATGACCCTTTGCTGCTCCAAGTGATTATACCCCGACAGGCGACCGGGGAACAATCCCGGAATGCACGCCCCGGTTTGCTTCCCGCCGCACACGGTGGTATGCTTTGTCGAGTTGAATACGGCCCCGTCACGGCGCCCCAACGCTCGGAAGCGTAGGCTTAATGGGGGAAGTCGGTGTGAGTCCGACGCTGTCCCGCAACTGTAAGGCAGGCTGCGGCCTGCCAAGCCAGACTACCCACCGTGACCGAGAGGCGACAGTCCCTCTCGCCGCAACCCACCTTCGAGAGAAAGGCGGGGGAGCATCACGTCCGAGGGGATCTGGCTGGCCTGGCCGTAGCCACACCCATCCCCAACGGCGTGCCCCTGACCCGCGTCCCTCCCAGGACGCGGTTTTGTTTGGAGGCATGCGTGCGTCGTCTGCGCATCTTCATCCCACTCCTGTTAAGCCTCGTGACCGTCGGCGTTGCCCTGGCAGCCGTGCCGCGCAGCCGCGCGGACACCGTGCCGCACAGCGGCGCG
Organism: uncultured Anaerolineales bacterium; assembly: GCA_964557745.1. Classification (GTDB taxonomy): domain Bacteria; phylum Chloroflexota; class Anaerolineae; order Epilineales; family JAHCIE01; genus JAHCIE01. Next base: position 775 of record CAZLBQ010000174.1, on the reverse strand, counting down.
GACGTCGTGGTCCATCTGCCCACTGGCCGCGTCGAGAGCCGCCACGTCGCCTTCGACACGCCCATCATGGGCCTCGAACTACTACGCCGATCGGGCCTGACCGTCGAGACGGCCGACACCAATTTCGGGACGGCGGTGTGCCGCATCGAGGGTGTCGGCTGCCCGCCCACCAATTGCTTCTGTCAGTGTACTGGCAACGGCCCCTGCCAGTTCTGGGCGTACTGGAAAGGGACTGACAGCGGCTGGACCACGTCCGCCGTCGGCGCGGGGCTGTCGACCATCGTCAACGGCGGGCTGGACGGCTGGCGCTGGGGCGACGGCCCACCTACGAGCGCCGATGGCGCGTCGCCCAGCCTCACCCATCCCCAGCGCGCCGCGTACGCCGCGACCGACTGGCTGCGAGGCCAGCAAAGGGCAGACGGCGGCTTCGCCGACGGGACGTTCCGCGTCGGCATCACCCTCGACGCCGTCCTAGGCGCGGCAGCCGCCGACGCGGATGTCGCTGCATGGCGCGCGCCCGGCGGCCAGACCGTCCTCGACTTCCTGCGCGCCGAGGGACCAGCCTACATTGACCAGGGCGGGGCGCGCGAGGTCGGCAAGCTGCTGGCGGGCGTCGTCGCGGCCAACTCTAACCCGTATGCCTTCGCGGGCCGCGACCTTGTCGCCCAGACGTGGGCAACCTATCGCAACGGGCGCTTTGGCGTCTCCAACTGGGACCAGGCGTGGGCCATGCTCGGCCTGGCCGCCGTGGGCGAGAGCATCCCAATCACGGCGA
>CAZLBQ010000173.1:0-11356 GCA_964557745.1 uncultured Anaerolineales bacterium | reverse complement strand
GGGGACACTCTCCCTCTTCTCGATGCCGACGACCCTCACCGGTCGCCTCTCGCTCTTGTTCAGTTCTTAACGCGTCACAGACTTTAAGGGCAAGAGATTTCCTCTTGCCCTTTTTGCTATTTCTTCCTATGATAAAGCCTCAACAGGAGGCGACTATGGCGACGCGACCGGACATGATTGGCATTGTCGTGCGTGATATGGCGAAGGCGCTGGCGTTCTATCGCTTACTGGGGCTGGACGTCCCGGACGTGCCGGACTCCGAGCCGTACGCGGAGGTCATCACCCCGAATGGCTATCGCATTTCCTGGAATACCCTGGACATGACGAAAGGGCTGGACCCCGACTACGTCGAGCCGGTCGGCTACCGCATGGCCCTGGCTTTCAAGTGCGACAGCCCGGCTGAAGTCGACGCCGTGTACGCGAAGATCGTGGCGGCGGGCTACACGGGCCATAAGGCGCCCTATGATGCCTTCTGGGGGCAGCGCTACGCCACGGTCATCGACCCCGACGGCAACCCGGTGGACCTGTTCGCGCCGTTGACATAGGGCAGATGTTCATAACCCCCCTCCCTCCTCATAGGGGACGCTGGCAGCGGCCAGGCCAAAGTCGCGCCACAAGGGTAGCGCTGGCTCGCGGCCCACGACGAGCGCCGCCAGAATCTCGGCGGCGGCGGGCGCGGTCATGATGCCGTGGCCGGCGTGGGCGGTCGAGAGAAATAGCCCCTCGATGCCCGGCCAGCGGTCGATGATGGCCCGCTCGCTGCGCCACACGTGACCCTCGGCATTCGTCACCCCGGTTCGATAGACATAATACCCGATCTGATGCGCGATGCGGCGCGAGAGATAGCGCGGATCGCGGAAGCCCGTGCCATCGGCAGGACGGAACTGTCGAGCCAGGACAGTGAGCGTGGCTTCGGGGAAGCGGGGGTCTTTGAGGCGCTCGATGGGCCACTGCGGGCGCGTCAGGGCCGTCACGGGCCGGCCGTCCTCCTGGCCGCGCCAGGCGTATGACCACGCGAACAGCAGCCCCTCGCCTTCGGGGCGGAAGTGGGCGTAGGGCCGACGGCTGATGACGACCGGGGCGTCGGCTGGGATGAGCGCGTCACGAAAGGGCGTCAGGAAGCTCTGGCGCGGGATGCAGACGACGGGGATGTCGATGCCCGCCGTGCGGCCCAGGGCGCGTGTGTGCGGTCCGGCGGCCAGGACGACCGTCGGGGCGGTGATGAACCCCCGTGAGGTCAGGACGCCCTGGACCCTATCCCCTTTAACCACAATCTCACGGGCCACTGTGTCGAGCGCGAAGCGGGTGTGGCGGGTCGTGCGGGCGAAGCGGTTGGCGAGCGCGTCCGAGTTGAGCCAGCCCGCCTGGGGGTCGTGCTTGGCGGCGACGACGTGGGGCGGCAGCCAGGGGTACTCGCGGCGCAGTGTGTCGGCGTCGAGATAGCGGGCGTGGTGGATGCCCCAACGGTGGAGCAGGTCCACGCTTGCGCGGAGGGCGACCGCCTCGGCATCGTCCATCGCCAGCCACAAGTAGCCGCGCTGCCGCACGTTGATGGCGTCGGCGGCGCCTTCGCCCAGGGTATCGTCGGCGTGGCGGAAGACGTCCAGGCTGCGCTGCGTCTGCTGGGCGATGCACTGGGGCACCCAGGCGGTACGGAAGTTCTCCATGGAGGCGGTAGACGCGCCGCCCGCGAGTTGCGCGTTGGCTTCGAGGAGGGTGATCGTGAGAGTGGGGTCGGCGCGTTCGAGCGCCCAGCAGGCGGCCGGTCCGGCCTGGCCGCCGCCAATGACAATGACATCGGCTGTGGCCGCGTCGGAAAAGAGGCGGTCGGCGTCGACGCCCGAATAGAAACGCTGCGTGACAGGAGGCATAAGAGGCTCTCATCTGGCTGAGATTTTGCTATCAGCCCCTTTATAGCATACTTCTAGGACAGAATTCAAACGTAAGGGATAGGCTATGACCAAGATTGCCCTGATTGGGGCGGGCAGTATCATTTTTACGCGCAACCTGTGCAGTGACATCCTGCTCAGCCCGGCGCTGGCCGCCGCGACGCTGGCGCTCATGGACATCGACCCGACGCGGCTGCAGCAGGCGCAGCAGCTGGTCGAGGCGCTGGTCCAGCAGCGCGGGCTGAAGGCGCGGGTCGAAGCGACGACGGACCGCCGCGCGGCGGTGCGTGACGCGGATTACGTCATCACAACCTTTCAGCAGGGTGGGTTGGAGGCGTTCGCGCTGGACATCGAGATTCCCCAGCGCTACGGCGTCGAGCAGAACGTCGGTGATACGATGGGGCCGGGCGGTATCTTTCGCGGCTTGCGCACCATTCCGGTCTTGCTCGACCTGTGCCGCGACCTGGACGACGTTGCGCCCGACGCGCTGCTGCTCAACTATGCCAACCCCATGGCGATTAACTGTCGGGGGGTGGCGCGGGGAGCGGGGCGGCCCTTTGTCGGCCTGTGCCACAGCGTCCAGCACACCAGCCGCATGCTGGCGCGGTGGATCGACGTGCCGTATGACGAAGTCAGCTTCCTGTGCGCGGGTATCAACCACCTGGCCTTCTTCCTCACGTTCCGACGGGGCGACGAAGACCTCTACCCGCGCCTGTGGCGGGCCATCGCACGGCCTGAGGTCGTGGGCCGCGAGCCAGTGCGCGTCGAACTCATGCAGCGCTTCGGCTATTTCGTGACCGAGTCGAGCGGCCACGCCAGCGAGTACCTGCCGTACTTCCGTAAGAGCGCGGCGCAGGTGACTAACGACCTCGTGCCGCGCTTCAAGGGCGAGTATCCGGGCGCGTTTGACCACGGGCGCACCGGCGGCTACCTGCGCTGGTGCCAGGAGCGGGCGCGGGAAGCGCCTCAGGAGTTCGCGGCGTTGGCGGCCGGGGATGCTCCTCTGCCAACCGAGCGGAGCGACGAGTACGGCGCGGCGATTATCGAGGCGATGGAGACGAATCAGCCGGTGACCATCAACGGCAACCTGACCAACAACGGCTGGATTGCCAATCTGCTGGCCCAGGCGTGCGTTGAGGCGCCATGTGTGGTCGATGGGCGCGGCATCCAGCCACAGGCGGTGGGCGAGTTGCCGCCGCAACTGGCGGCGCTTATGACGACCAACATCAACGCCCAAGAACTGGCGGTGGAGGCGGCGCTGACGGGGAGCCGTGATGCCCTCTACCACGCGGTCATGCTCGATCCGCTGACGGCTGCCGCGTGTACGCTGGACCAGATACGGCGGATGGTGGACGACATGCTGGCCGCCGACGCGCGCTGGCTGCCGCAGTTTTCGTGACGCTTATCATCCAAATGGCGGACCCCAAGCTCTTGACACGCGGCGCGCGCCTTGCTATACTTATTGTTGTAATACTAAGCATCTGTTCAGGGAGCCGACAGTGAATCCATTTGATGCGTATATGGATGTCGAGGCGGCAGGCGCGCGGCTGCATATCCATCCGGAATCGGTCAAGCGTCTTATCCGCCAGGGGAAGCTACCGGCGTTGAAGGTCGGCAACAAATGGTTTGTCGAACGGGATTTTCTCGAGCAATTTGCCTTACGCTACGACCCGCGGCCCGGGCACAAGGCGACGCTCTTGTAGCCAGCGTCCGGCGGTGGGTCTGACGCCAGTCGGCCTAAAGAAGAGTTGTATCCTATGTCAGCTGTTCTCGTCTTGAATGCAACTTATGAACCGCTCAATGTGATTCCGCTGCGCCGCGCGATCCTTCTCCTCCTCAAGGAGAAGGCCGAGGTGATCGAGGCGACGGAGAAGCGTTTGCGCGCCGAGCGAGTGGACCTGGCCGTGCCGTCGGTCATCCGCCTGGTGACCTATGTGCCGGTGCCGCCGCGCCTGCCGCTGCCCGTGTCGCGGCGCAGTGTTCTAGCGCGCGACAACTACACCTGCCAGTACTGCGGCGAGCAGCCGGGCAAGGCGCAGTTGACCATCGACCACGTTGTGCCGCGCAGCAAGGGTGGTGGGACGACGTGGGACAACGTCGTGGCGGCGTGCGGCCCGTGCAACCGCCGCAAGGGCAACCGCACCCCTGACGAGGCGCGGATGGCCCTGTTGAGCAAGCCGGAACGGCCGCGCTACCTGGCCTTCGTCCTGCTGGGCGACCGCGGGCGCAACGACACCTGGCAGAAGTACTTGAACATCTACGGGTGATCGGCCAGGGGAAGACAAGGCGAGCAAAGAGGCTCTAGCGGAATGGCTAGAGCCTCTTGTTTTCGTCATGGCAACAGAAGACCCGACAGGTTTTGGAAACCTGTCGGGTCTCGACACAAGCCCTCACGCCTAGCGTGGAACCATCACGCCTTCGCCAGACCGAGGGTCGGTTTGCCCCTCCCCCTCCAGCCGGTCGGCTTCGGCCTGCGCCTCGGTTGTGCCGTTCTCTTGCACAACGCCCTGCACCTCGGCGGCGGCCGTCGCCAGGACGCGCCGCGCCTCACGAATTACCCGGTCCACGTCGCGGACCGTCTCCGGATGCAGCTTCGCGGTCTGCGGCGTGGTCCCGACGGGGTTGGAGGCGTCGCGGGCTTCGGCGCGGAGTTTGTCGACCTGGGCCAGGGCCTGCTCGATCTTCTGGATGACCGCCGGCTCGATGGCATCCGGGTGTTCGCCGGCCGCGGCGATCGCCTCGTCGACGGTCTGGACGATGGCCTCAATACGCTGGTCGACGGCGTCCAGCCCCTGGTTCACGTCGAGATACTCGTTGCGCTCGCGCAGGCGACCGCGCATCGTCTCGCGCAAACTGTGCAGGCGCGCGCGCGCGGCGGCCAGCGGCGCGGCTTCGGGGATGGTCTCTTCGGTGTCCATGTCATTGCGAAGCAGCAGGAAGTCCAGCAGCACCTGGATGATGGCCGCCAGGGGGATCGCGAGGAAAGCGCCGACCAGGCCGAACAGCGAGCCGAACGCCAGCAGGGCGAAGATGACGACGACGGGGCTGACGCCCATTGCATCGCCCATCATGCGTGGAACGAGGACATGGTTCTCGAACTGCTGGGCGATGACGTTGACGAGCAGGACGAGCAGCGCCAACTGGGGTGAGACGGTGAGGGCGATGATCAGCGCCGGCAGCGAGCCGATGATGAAGCCGACGACGGGGATGAACTCACCAAGGCCGGCCAGGAGCGCGAGCGGCAGAGCGTACGGCAGGCCGACGACGACATAGCCCAGGCCGGTCAGGACGGCCATGATCACGCCAAGGACGGCGGTACCGCGCAGATAGGCGCCCAGCTTCTGCTCGACCTCACGCCACAGGGCCAGGTAGCGCGGGCGGTCGCCAGGCTTGGCGAGGGAGAGCACCAGCCGCTCCATGCGGGGCTGGTCCATCGTCCAGTAGAAGGCGACGGCCAGGATGGTGACGAACGCGGTGATGATGGAGACGGCGCCATTGGCGACGTCGAGCAGGGTATTGCTGTTGACCCAGCTCGTCAGCAGTGGGCCGAGTTGCGCCAGGTTCTCCAGGGGCGGGAGGTTGCGGCCGATGGTGCGCAGCAGGGTGCTCGACGACTCGACGAGAGTCGTCTGGAGCGCCAGGTATTGCGATGGTCCGTTCTCAATGAAGATCATGCCCTGGTCGACGAGCGCGGGAACGATCAGGAACACGCTGGCGGCGACGATGCCCAGGAAGCTCAGGTAGATCAGGATGACGGCGGCGGGCTTGGGCACGCGGTAGCGTTGCAGGAAGAGGACCAGCGGGCGCAGGGCCGCCGCGACGACAATGGCGACGAAGAAGATCAGCAGCAGATCGCGCAGCGAGTACAGCGCCAGCATCACCGCCGCGACGGAGACGATGGTCGCCGTCCAGATCGCGACGCGGCCCACGGAAACGGAAGGATTGCTCGGAGTCGGTTGTTCCATGCCACTTTCCTTTAGGAAAAGGTCAATACGATAACGTCAATTCAGACCAATAAGTGAGAACCTGCCGTGAGAGACCGGCAGGGCAACAGCAGGCTGTATCATCCCTTGCAGAGTAAAAGCAAGGGGTATGCCAGGCACACTTATTGCTCCTCTGGACTGGATTTGGCAAAGGAGCGAGGAGCGTGCTAGACTCGTGCGTGCTCGTCCGCTTGGGATATCCTCGTGACCGTTGTGAGGAGCTTGAATGGCTCAGGTCTCTGAACCTCTAGAGCAGGATGCTGCGCCGCGTCTGGCGGCGCAGGGCCGCCGCTTGACTATCTCGCGCGTCTGGCTCGCTAATATCGTCTTTCCCTTCGCCGTCACCCGCCTGTTCATCCTGATTGTAGGCGCGTTGGCGATGTATCTCATCCCCCAGGCCCCGCTGGACATCGCCTATCACGTATCCGATAACCCCTTCCTCGACATGTGGTCGCGCTGGGATGCGATGTGGTACATCCGCGTCGCCAACGACGGGTACAACTACATCCCCGGCGAGCAGTCGACGATTGCCTTCTATCCCCTCTATCCCGCGCTGCTCAAGGGGGTGACGGCCCTCCTGACGCTGGGGCGTGACGTCACCCTGGCCGACTACACCGTCGCCGGTCTCATCATCTCGAACCTGGCCTGCCTGGGCGCACTCACGGCGCTCTACAAGCTGACGGCGCTCGAATTCGACGACGAGACGGGGCGGCGCGCCGCCTGGTACCTCGCCCTCTATCCGGGCAGCCTCTTCCTGTCGGCGCCCTACGCCGAGCCGCTCTACTTCGCCCTCATCATCACCAGCTTCTACCTCGCGCGGAAACAGGTGTGGGGGCTAGGGGGCTACGTCGCCTTCCTGGCCTCGCTGAGCCGCCTGGTGGGGATGTTCGCCTGTATCCCGTTTATCGCCGAGGTCTACCAGCAGTGGCGCAAGACGCGCAAGATCGGCACGGCCTGGGTGGCGGTCGTGCTGCCCCTGTTCGGCGCGCTGCTATTCCCCGTCTATCTGTTCTGGCGCTTCGGCGACCCGCTCGCCGTGATCAACGTGCAGAAGGCCTGGCAGCGCGAGCCGGGCCAGTTGTGGGATACGTTTTTGCGCTACTTCACGGACCCGGTCTTCGCCCACGCCTATTCCCACTCGTTGCTCGACCTGGGCTTCACGCTGGTTGCCTTAACGTTGCTCGCGCTCGGCGCGCGTAAGCTGCCGCTGCGCTACACCCTCTTCGCTGCGCTCGTTCTGTTCTCGTCCATTGGGACCGGCACCTTGACCTCCATGATTCGGCACATCATGGGCGCATTCCCCCTGTTCATGACGCTGGCCTGGTACGGGCGCTCGCGCCAGGTCAACCAGGCGTACCAGGTGGCCGCGCTGATGCTGCTCAGTTTCCTGACCGTGCTGTGGGCGCTGTGGTACTGGGTGGCCTAGGCGGGTGACAGTCTTGCCCTCGCCCTTGCCAACCGCAGACGCGGGGGCCGAGTCGACGCCGAGCGCCTCGTCGGCCAGGCTGCGCGGGTGGGGCGGGGCGTCCCGCGCAGCGCTGTGTTTCGCGCTGGGTGCGCACGTCCTCATCCTGGAGTGGCTGTACCTGGGGCCGGGCTACCGCGCCGACCTGTCCACGATGACGGCGGACTTTGCGCGGGGCATGAGCCTGCTGAGTGGGCGGCTGCTCTACCGTGACTTTGGCTTCGAGTATCCGCCGCTCGCTGCCCTGTTCTACGCTGCGCCTGCCCTGGTGGCGCGCACGGTGGCGGGCTACCGCGCGGCCTTCGCGCTCCAGATGGGCGTCATCGATTTGCTTGTCGTTGGGGTAACGTGGCTGTGGCTGCGCCGCCGTGGGCTGAACCCCAGCGCGGCGCTGGCGGCCCAGGCGGTCTTCCTCCTGGCAGCAGGGGTGATGATTGTCCTCGAGCGCTTCGACCTGGCGGCGGCGGGGCTGACTCTGCTCGCGCTCCATCTGTGGCCGCGAGCGGGGGGGAAGTGGAGTTGGCTGTGTCTGGGGCTGGGCGCTGGGCTGAAGCTCTATCCGGCGGTCATCGCGCCGCTGCTGATCGTCGACCACGCGCGGCGGCGGGAGTGGCGAGCGCTGGCCGTTGGCCTCGGTCTCTTCGCGATCGTGCTCATTTTGCCGCTGCTGCCGTTTCTGGTCGTCGCGCCGGACAGCCTGAGCCAGTTTCTCGTCTATCATGCGCAGCGCGGTCTCCAGATTGAGAGCCTGCTGGCGACACCGGTCCTGCTGAGCAAGCTGGCCGGCGCCGCGGTGCGCAGTTTCTTCGCCTTTGGCTCACAGGAGGTCGGCTCGGCGTGGAGCGACACCCTCTCGGCGCTGGCGCTCCCGCTGGTGGCCCTCAGCCTGCTGGTCGTGACGTGGCGCTACGCGGTCCAGGCTACAGATGACGAACGGCGGCTGCGGTATGCCACAGCCGCCGTGCTGGCGTTTGCCGTCTTCAATAAGGTCCTGTCTGCACAGTATCTGATCTGGCTGTACCCGCTCGTGCCCCTCGTCGTGGTTCACCGCCGCGTCGTCTGGCCCCTCTACGGGGCGGCGCTGTGCCTGACCCAGTATCTCTACCCCCACGGTTGGAACCAGTTGACGGCCTTGCGCCCCGAAGCCATTGGCATCCAGGCGCTGCGCAACGGCCTGTTGCTCCTGCTGTGGGGGGCACTGATGTGGGAACCGGAAGCTCGACGCGCCGCGCGTCGGTTGTCAGGCCTGTTCCGGAGCTACCGTGTCCGTTCAGAGGGCGCGGGGACCGAGGTCTGAGGGTCGACGCCTGAACCCTGCTCTAGCGGCCGGGCGCGCCGAGCGCCGTAGGGTGGGCGCGGCCCTCGTTGCGGCGCAGCCGCCAGACCAGCGCCATGGCCTCGATGAAGATGTCCGAGTTCATCTTGGACTGGCCGACGCGGCGTCGCTGGAAGACGATGGGCAGTTCAACAATACGGGCGTTGGCCTGGTGGCAGCGGTAGAGCATCTCGACCTGGAAGCCGAAGCCGGTGGTCGTCACGTTCTCCAGGTCCAGTTGCTCTAGCACGGAGCGGTGATAGCAGCGGTAGCCGGTCGTCACGTCGCGGTAGGGTAGGCTGAGCAGAGTGCGGGTGTACATCGCGCCGCCCTGGCTGATGGCGCGGCGGAAGGGGGACCACTCGATGGTCTGACCGCCCGCCACGTAGCGCGAGCCGATGACCACGTCGGCCTCGCGGGCGGCCTGCAGGAAGCGCGGCAGGTCATTGGGGTCATGCTGGAAATCGGCATCCATCTGGAAGATCAGCTCATAGTGGCGCTCGAGGGCGTAGTGGAAGCCCGCCACGTACGCGCTGCCCAGGCCAAGTTTGGCGCTGCGATGCAGCACGGCGACGCGTCCCTCAGACCCGCGCGCCAGGCTCTCCGCCACATCGCCCGTGCCGTCGGGCGACGCATCATCGACGACCAGGACGTGAAACTGGGGTGAGAGGTTGAGGATGAGGGGCACAAGGCGCTGGATGTTCTCGCGCTCGTTGTAAGTGGGGATGATGATAAGTGCGTCCACGTGGTCTCTCCATTGTAGGCATAGCACCCCTCTCCCTGTCGATCACTGGGGGCGGGGAGGGGCGCTGAAACCTCCTAAGCAAGCCTGGTGCCATAACGTTCGCTCGCTTAGACTCTCGTAGCTTAGCATAGGTTTACCGTTTGGGCAAGAAAATTCACATGACCAACGCCAACTTCGACCACCCGCGTCTCTCGTGGCGCCAGCTCGCCACCGCCGTCGCGCTGATGCATGGGCTGGTCTTTCTGTTTCTGTATGTCTGGCCCGCCTATCCGAGCGACATCTCGACCATCCCACAGTACTTCGAGCACGCGACGCGGATGGCGCAGGGCGAGCAGCCCTACCGCGACTTCGTGTTCGAGTACCCCCCGCTGGCGATCCCGCTCTTCTTCCTACCCATGCTGGGCGTCGCGCCGGGCGACCAGGACACCTATCGGCTGCACTTTGCCCTGGAACAGGCGGCCCTGGGCATCGGCATCGGACTGCTGGGGCTGGCGTTTGTGCGCCGCTACTATGATGGGCGCGGCAGCGACGGGCCACTCCTGGCGCAGCCTCTGTTCTTTCTGCTCGCCGGCGTCATGCTCAGCCTGGAGCGCTACGACCTGGCGCCGGCCCTCATCACCCTCGCTGCGTTGTATGTCTGGCCCACGCGGCGGGGGCTGTACGCCTGGCCCCTGCTGGCCGCCGGGACGGCCCTCAAGGTCTACCCGGCCCTGCTAGCGCCGTTGCTGGCGCTGGAGCACTGGCGGCGGGGCGAGAAGCGCGAGCTAGGCCGCAACATCGCCCTGTTCCTGGTCTCGCTCCTGTTGGCCTTCCTGCCCTTCCTCGCCACTGGGCCGGCTGTGCTAGAGGTGCTGTTCTCCTACCACGGCGACCGAGGGATTGAGATTAACTCGTTGTGGGCCACGCCGCTCCTCCTACGCTACGCCCGCGGCGCACCGTTGGCGGTAGTGCAGGCGCACTCGTCGGAGGAGGTCGAGGGGCCGGGGGCGGGGCTGCTCGGCGCGCTCGCCGTGCCGACCATCCTGCTCCTCCTCGCCCTTGTCTACTGGCTCTACTGGCGCGGCATTGACCCGCGCCGCTCGCCATCCCACGCCGACGCCATGGAAAGGCTAGCGCGGTTCAGCGCCCTCGCCATCCTGGCCTTCGTCTTGCCCAACAAGGTGCTCTCGCCGCAGTACCTCGTGTGGCTGATTCCCTTGCTACCGCTGCTGCGCGACCGGGTGCGCTGGGTGGCCTGGGGGCTGTTTGGCGCCGTCCTGGCCCTCACTCAGTACATCTATCCCCACCACTGGGTCGTCCTGACGCGTTTCCTCGAACCGCGCGCCATCCTGGCCGTCGCCGTCCGCAACATCCTGCTCTTGCCCCTGTTTGTCCTGCTGCTCGACGAAGAGACGCCCGCGCCCAATGCGGCGACCGAGGGGGAGTTAGCGGCGGCAGAGGGTTAACTCGCACCGACTCGAAGTCGGGCCTGGGGAGCCTCTGGCTGGTCGTCCGCCTGCGCGGACGACGGAGAGCGTCGACGGGGGCCGACGCCCGGCGGTAGGCCCTTGAGCCGCGACTTCGAGTCGTGGGGGCTGCTAGAGGGAGTGCTCTGAGGGGGCTTCGACCAGGACGGGCTTGTCCGCGCGGGCGCGGTCCGTCATCTCCTCGACCAGCCACATGATGACCGGGACGGTAAAGACGACGGCGACGGCGGCGAGTTGGATCATGGGCCGTTGGTCGTTGAACCACTTCATGCGCCAGCCAAAGCCCGTCACGACGTGGATGAGCATGGCCGTCGTGGTGAAGGCGACGGTCCGCCACGCGACGGGCGTCCCGACCAGCAGCGCCCCCAGCCCTACCAGCCACGTCACGTACCACGGCTGAAACCAAAGCGTCCCAAACACGAGGTACAGGAAAAACGCCTGATAACAGCCGTAGGCCAGCGAGGTGAAGTCGCCGCGCACGCGCCACAACTCG